>JAFYBB010000122.1 GCA_017540445.1 Clostridia bacterium
GCGCTGCTTCTGCCCGCCGGAGAGCTGCCGGGGCAGCGCGCGCAGCTTGTCCTCCAGGCCCACGCGTTTAAGCGCCTGCCGCGCCTCTTCCTCGACCTGGGCCTTCGGGCGCTTCAGCGCCTTCACCGGCCCCAGCGTCAGGTTTTCCAGCACGTCCATGTGGGGAAACAGGTCGTAGCTCTGGAACACCATGCCGATCTGGCGGCGCACCTGCACCAGGTTGCCCGCGGAGATGGGCCTGCCGTCCAGCAAAATCTCGCCGCCGTCCGGCTGCTCCAGTCCGTTCACGCACCGCAGCAGCGTGCTCTTGCCGCAGCCGCTGGGGCCGACCACCACGATGACCTCGCCCTCCCGCACGGACAGGGAGATGCCGTCCAGCACGCCGTTGCCGTCGAAGCTCTTCTTCAGATTCCGTATTTCAAGAACGTTTCCCATGCCGCGCCTCCTGCCCCGTCAACTCCATCGCTTTTCCAGCCACCCCGCCGCCAGCGATATGGGCCAGCAGGCGAAGAAGTACAGGAAGAACACCGCGCCGTAGACCCACACCGCGCCCTGGGGCGCGTCGTACCGGGCGGCGTCGATGATCTGGCTGCCCACCTTCAGCACCTCCACCACGCCGATGAGCATCACCAGCGACGTGGTCTTGATCATGCGGGTCGTCAGGTTGATGGCCTGGGGGATCAGCCGCCGCGCCGCCTGGGGCAGCAGCACATAGCGCCAGGTCTGGCCCCGGGTGAGCCCCAGGGCTGCGCTGCTCTCCCGCTGGTGGACGGGTATGGAGGTGATCGCGCCGCGCACCAGGTCCCCCATCTCCCCCGCGCCCCAGAAGGTGAACACGATCACCGCCGCGGCCTCGCCGGAGAGCTGCAAATTGAACGTCTTCGCCATGCCGAAGTACACCAAAAACAGCAGCACCAGCTGCGGCACGATGCGCACCGTCTCCAGCCACAGCCGCATCGCGGCGCGTATGACCGGGTTCTTCAGCGTCATCAGCACGCCCGCCAGCAGCCCCAGCGCGATGGACAGCGCCACCGACACCAGCGACAGCTCCAGCGTCACGCCCAGGCCGCCCAGCAGCCGCTGGAGGTTGTTGCCCTTAAACAGCACCGCCAAATCCCGCATGGCGCAGCCTCCTCTCCAGCAGCGAAAACGCGACGGACAGCGGCAGCAGCAGCGCCAGATACGCAAGCGTCAGCATCAACAGCGCCTCGTCCGTCCGGTAGTACATGCCGATCAAATCCTTGGCCACGTACATCAGGTCCGCCAGCGCCACGGCGCTGAACACGCTGGTCTCCTTGATCAGGAACACGGCGTTCGCGCCGATGGAGGGGATCGCCGTGGCCAGCGCCTGGGGCAGCACCACGTAGCGCATGTTCTGCATCGGCGTCAGCCCCAGGCACAGCCCGGACTCGTGCTGCGCGGCGTCCACGGCCTCCAGCCCGCTGCGCAGGCTCTCCGCCATGTACGCGCCGCCCAAAAAGGTCAGCCCCGCGATGGCGCAGGTCTCGGCGCTCAGCTTCACGCCGATCTTCGGCAGGCCGAAGTACAGGAAGAACAGCTGCACCAGCAGCGGCGTGTTCCGCGCCAGCTCGATGTAGACGCCCGCGACCCTGCGCAGCACGGGCACCCTGAACTGCCGTGCCAGGCAGCACAGCGCCCCGACCGCCAGCGAGAGCGCGATGCCCGTCGCGCCCAGGCGCAGCGTGAGCCCCGCCGCCCTGACGTACATCGGCAGGAATCTGCGCATGAATTCGGTATCCATCGGTCAAGCCCCCTCTGCCCCGTCGTGCCCTTCGGGAAGCGTCAGCCCTGCACCCATTGTATGAACGCCTCGGCCTCCCCGAAGGTGCGCAGCTTCGCCGTGTACATGTACCGGCCCATCTGCGGCCAGTTCATCGGGGGCATCTCCTCCTGCATCACCATGTCCGCGCCGTAGCGGGCCATGATCTCCTCGTGGGTGCGGGCGTAGGCGTGGCCGTCCTTGCGGCTGGCGTAGACGCAGTAGAAGTGCTCCGCCGGCTCCGGCAGCCGTCTTTCGTCGAAGGCCACCATGTCGGCGTAGATTTTATAGACATCCGTGGAGTGGGCGAAGTCCATCATGTCCGGCGTGTAGCCGCCCGCCGGGCGCATGTTGACCTCCAGCGCCACGAAGTCCCCCACCTCGCCCAGCCCCTTGCGGGCCTTGGTGAGCCGGAAGAACTCCAGGTGCACGAAGCGCCGGTCCACGCCGAAGGCCTTCACGGTCCTGCGGCCCAGCGCGCGCAGGCCCTCCGGCACGTCCGGGCAGGTGTAGTACATCAGGTCCAGGTCCTTGACGACGATGTCCATCACCGGCGGCCAGACCGTCATGCTCTCAAACAGCGGCTCGCACCTTGAATCGATGATCGCGTCGTAGGAGCAGATGATGCCCTCGATGAACTCCTCCATCACGTAGGGCACGGCGGGCAGGCGGTCGTAGAAGGCATTGAGATCGGCGTCGCACTCCAGCTTCCAGGTGTTGGTGGCCCCCACCCCCACGTCGGGCTTGACGATCACGGGATAGCCCACCTCGCCGATGAACGCGAGCGCGGCCTCCCTTGTCGTGACCACGTGCTGGCGGGCGGTGGGGATGCCGGCGTCCAGGTACAGCCGCTTCATCAGCGACTTCTCCTTGATGAAGGCGATGCGGCCCGACTGTATGCCGGTAGTCACGTTGAAGTCGGTGCGCAGCCGGGCGTCCTGCTCCAGCCAGTATTCGTTCATCGACTCGATCCAGTCGATCTTCCCGTACTTGAACGCGAAAAACGCCACGGCGCGGTAGACCTGGTCGTAGTCCTCCAGGCTGTCCACCTTGTAATACTCCGTCAGCGCCCCCTTCAGCGGGGCCTCGAGGCCGTCGTAGGGAGAATCGCCGATGCCCAGCACGTTCACGCCGTTGCCGCGCAGCCGGTCGCAGAACTGCCAGTAGGTGTGGGGAAAGTTCGGGGAGATAAAGACGAAGTTCATGCCATCATTCCCTTTCATCCAGTATAAAAGGCAGGAAGAAGCGCATCTGTTTGAACCACCAGGGCCAGTCGTGGTTCACGTCATAGCCCCAGAAGTCGCACCAGGCGTTTATACCCTTCTCCCGGAACACGCGCTCCAGGTGTTTGAGCGTGCGCACGCCGTCCTCCTCCCAGGCCCCCTGGCCACAGCACAGTATCATTTTGCGCTGGTTGTACAGCGCGATATACGGGTGATCGGCGGGCATGTTCGGCAGGAAGCGCTCCGGGGAATTGTCGTAGAGCGTCGGGTTCATCCAGCCGTCGAAGAAGTAATCGGCGTCATACACGCCGGACAGCGCGATCACGCCGCAAAACAGGTCCGGGCGGCGCAAAAAGGCGATCACCGCGTGGTCCGCGCCCATGCTGAACCCGGTGACGGCGGGCGTTTCGGGGTTGCGGGAGCGGATGAAGGGCACGGCCTCGTCCACGATGTAGTGGAAGTACTGCTCCTGCCGGGCGGCGCGCCACGCGTTGTCGTTCCCCCACGCCGACCAGCTCTCCTTGTCCACGGTGTCCACCACGAACAGCTGTACGCGGCCGCCCTCGATGAAGTCGGCCAGCTGGTCGATCATGCCGAAGTCCTCGTAATTGCGGCACATGGAATCCTGCGTGGGAAAGGACAGGAACGGCACGCCCGCGTGGCCGTAGACCATGATGTGCATCTCCCGCCCGAGGGAAGCGCTGTGGTGCGCGAACTCTTCTCTTTGCATGGCTTTTTCCCGTCCTTCGGCGCGAGGCGCCGCCTTTTCTATTGATGTTAACCCCATTATGTTATCGTGTCAACCGGCTTCATCTGTTTTTTACCCACTGTTTCCATAGGCAATAATACCCGCTTCATTTGCACAAAAGGGCCGTCCCGTGTGTTTGCGGGTTTTTCCGACCTTGCAATCAGGCCTTCGATTGATTATAATGGAGGTGACAAACGGACGCCGCGCCGTCAATCGGTTCACCTCCGCCGGAAAGGAGCTGACCCCATGGACGTCGCTCCCGCTGCCCATCGCGGGCCTGATGAGCGACCTGCCGGGCGAGGCGGTGGCCGAGCGCCTGAAGGCGCTGCACGACGCGGCCCACGAGCGGCTGGGCATCAGCATGGAGGTCGAGCCGGTCATGACGCTGTGCTTCATGAGCCTGATCGTGATCCCGGAGCTCAAGATCACCACCCGCGGCCTCTTCGACGTGTCCAAATTCGACTTCGTACCCCTGGAAGCCGACTGAGGCTTCATCCATATGACAAATGAATCGGGAGGCAACACCATGAAAAAGCTGACGGCGATCCTGCTGACCCTGGCCCTGCTCCTGTGCGGCATGGCCGCGACGGCCCAGAGCGACTACACCTACTTCCCCGAGAGCGAGGACTATGTGGGCACCTGGTACGCGGACGGCACCATCCTGGAAATCGTGCACATGGACGACGATTACAACCTGTTCTCCTGCGTCGTGACCAAGTACGCCTCCGAGCGCGAGGGCGTTCGCTGGATCTACGACAGCTGCGCCTACGACGACGTGGGCAAGGCGCTGGCCAGCCTTGAAATCGGCGTCAAGTTCGACGTGCGCTTCGACGAGAACGGCGATCTGCTCTCCTCCGACCCGGTCTATTACGAGGACGGCGCGGCGACCTTCGCGCTGAACGCGGACGGCACGCTGACCTGGACGGACTTCAAGGAAGCCCCCGGCGAGAACGCCCTCGTGTTCGAGAAGGTCGAGCGCTACGTGCCGAACCCCGTGGCCGCCTACGAGGGCGACTGGGTGGCGGACCGCGCCCTCATGACCATCGAGGCGCTGGACGACGTGATCACCTGCAGCATCCACTGGGCTGGGAGCGCGTTCGACGAAGCCGTCTGGGAATATACGTGCGTCTACGACGAGGCGACCGGCGGCCTGACGGCCCCGGAGAACGGCGTCAAGCGCATCGTGACCTACGGCGAGGGCGGCGATGTCCTGTCCGACGAGGTCGAGTACGACGACGGCGCGGCGACCTTCGTCATCGACGGCGCGGGCAACCTGGTCTGGACCAATATAAAGGAGGATTTCGTCGAGGGGCCCTTTGAGAAGGCGGGCGGCCTGACCGACTACAGCGGCGTCACCACGATGGACCGGGCCGAGATCGAGGCCTTTGCCGAGAAGGTGCGCGACGCCTACCTGAAGTGCGACTGGGCGACGCTCGCGCCGCTGATCGACTACCCGATCACCGTCGTTCCCGACCGGGAGATCACTACCCCGCAGGACTTCACCGCGTACATGTTCGACAAGGCCCCCACGGAAGGAGACCTCGCCGCGATGGCGGAGGAGGACTGCCGGGACCTGTTCGTCAACGGCGAGGGCATCTGCCTGGGCAGCGGACAGATCTGGCTGATCGACGTGAACTTCGACGGCGTGGCGCAGGTGGACGACCCGCTGCTGCGGATCATCGCGATCCAAGGCGTCGAATAATACACGCCCCCGCGCACACGGGGACGGTCTTCAACGGCATCAGGTTAAGGCGTGCCAAAAGCTTCCCCATGTCAATGGCAACGAACGCCCGGAAGGGGCTGTTGCGACAGCCTGCTTTGAGTTAGGAGTTAGGAGTGAGGAGTGAGGAGCGCGGTGCAAATCCCTGACGGGATTTGTTCGATTCAATGGCGGAACGCAGAGCATAATAAGCTTCCCCATCCGCAGATGGGGAAGTACCCGCGAAAACGCACCGCCGCCCACGCAATTTATTGCGGGTCGGCGGCAGCGCC
>JAFYBB010000123.1 GCA_017540445.1 Clostridia bacterium
CCGGCGGGCGTGCCGGTCTGGGCCTTCGCGATCTTCCAGACGGTGTTCTGCGCCACCAGCGCCACCATCGTCTCCGGCGCGATGGCCGAGCGCACGAAGTTCTCCGCCTACTGCGTGTACTCCGCGGCGATCTCGCTGTTCATCTACCCGGTGTCCGGTCACTGGATCTGGGGCGGCGGCTGGCTGGCCGACCTGGGCTTCCACGACTTCGCCGGTTCCACCTGCGTGCACATGGTGGGCGGCGTGTGCGCGCTGATCGGCGCGAAGATGCTGGGGCCGCGCATCGGCAAGTACGGCAAGGACGGCAAGCCCCGGGCGATACTGGGCCACAACCTGTCCATCGCGGCGCTGGGCGTGTTCATACTGTGGTTCTGCTGGTTCGGCTTCAACGGCGCCTCCACCGTGGGCATGGACAGCGACGCGCTGATCGACAGCGCCTCCCTGGTGTTCTTCAACACGAACCTGGCCGCCGCCGTCGCCACGCTGACCACGATGATCTTCACCTGGCTGCGCTACGGCAAGCCGGACGTGTCCATGACCTTCAACGCCTCGCTGGCGGGCCTGGTGGGCATCACGGCGGGCTGCGACGCCGTCAATCCCTTCGGCGCGGCGATCATCGGCCTGTGCTGCGGCTTCGCGGTGGTGCTGTCGGTGGAATTCTTTGACAAGGTCGTCAAGATCGACGACCCGGTCGGCGCGATCTCGGTGCACGGCGTGTGCGGCGCGCTGGGCACGCTGCTGACCGGCCTGTTCGCCACGGGCGTGTCCACGATGAAGGGCGTGTTCTACGGCGGCGGGTTCAAGTTCTTCGGCGTACAGCTGTTGGGCGTGGGCGCGACCATCGCCTGGACGGCAGTGGTCATCACGGTGGTGTTCTCCATCATCAAGGCGACCATCGGCCTGCGCGCCGAGGCCTCGGACGAGGTCATGGGCCTGGATCGCTCGGAGCACGGGCTGCACACGGCCTACGCCGGCTTCAGCATCATGTACGACGGCCTGACCGAGGAGCCCGACGCCGGCGCGCTGCCGGTCAGCGCCCCGGAGGAGGCCCCGGCACCGCGCAAGGCGGCGGAGAAGGCCCCCGACGCGCCCATCTACACCAACGTGCGGATCATCTGCCGCCCCGCCAGCCTGGAGCCGCTGAAGCGCACGATGAACAAGATCGGCATCACCGGCATGACGGTGACCAACGTGATGGGCTACGGCGCGCAGAAGGGCAAGCCCGAGTACTACCGCGGCACGCCGGTGGAGGTCACGCTGCTGCCCAAGGTGCAGGTGGACATCGTGGTCAGCAAGGTGCCCGTCCGCACGGTGATCGAAGCCGCCAAGCGCGTGCTGCACACCGGCCACATCGGCGACGGCAAGATCTTCGTCACCGACGTGGAGAACGTGGTGCGCGTGCGCACCGGCGAGGAGGGCTACGACGCGCTGCAGTCGGACTGACGGCCCACACCCAAAATCACAGGGACGGTTCTCTGTGTCATTGACACAGAGAACCGTCCCTGTGATTTTGGGCGGCGCTCAGATCGCCGCGAAGGCCGCGTCGAGGGCGGCGATCAGGTCCTCCGCGCGCTCGATGCCGATGGACAGGCGGATGGTGTTCGGCTTGATGCCCTGCTGCAGCAGCTCCGCCTCGGACAGCTGGCTGTGGGTGGTGCTGGCGGGGTGGATCACCAGGCTCTTCACGTCTGCAACATTGGCCAGCAGCGAGAAGATCGGCAGGTGGTCGATGAACTTCTGCGCCGTCGCCGCATCGCCCTTGACCTCGAAGGTGAATATGCTGCCGCCGCCGCCGGGCAGGTACTTGCCGTACAGCGCGTGGCTGGGCTCGCTGGGGATGGACGGGTGGTGCACCGCCTCCACCTTTGGGTGCTTCGACAGGTAATCGACGATCTTCAGCGCGTTCTGAGCGTGCCGCTCCACCCGCAGGCTCAGCGTCTCCAGGCCCTGCAGGAACAGGAAGGCGTGGAAGGGGGAGAGGGTCGCGCCGGTGTCCCGAAGCAGTATCGCCCGGATGTAGGTCACGTAGGCCGCCGGGCCCACCGCGTCGGCAAAGGAGATGCCGTGGTAGCTGGGGTTCGGCTCGGAGATCCACGGGTACTTGCCGCTGGCCTTCCAGTCGAATTTGCCGCCGTCCACGATCACGCCGCCGATGGCCGTGCCGTGGCCGCCGATGAACTTGGTGGCGCTGTGCACCACGATGTCCGCGCCCCACTCCAGCGGGCGCACCAGGTAGGGCGTTGCGAAGGTGGAATCCACCACCAGCGGTATCCCGTGGCGGTGGGCCACGGCGGCCACGGCCTCGATGTCGATCAGGTTGGAGTTCGGGTTGCCCAGCGTCTCCACGAAGATCGCCTTGGTCTTCCCGGTGATGGCCGCCTCGAACGCGCCGTCCACGTCCGGGTCCACGAAGGTGGTGGTAATGCCGGCGGTCAGCGGCAGCGTGTGGGCCAGCAGGTTGTAGGTGCCGCCGTAGATGGTCTTGCTGGCCACGATGTGCTCGCCGGCCCTCGCCAGCGCCTGGAAGGCGTAGGTGATGGCCGCCGCGCCGGAGGCCACCGCCAGCGCCGCCACGCCGTTCTCCAGCGCCGCGATGCGCTTCTCGAACACGTCGTTGGTGGGGTTGGTCAGCCGCCCGTAGATGTTCCCGGCGTCCCGCAGCCCGAAGCGGTCGGCGGCATGCTTGCTGTCGTGGAACACGAAGGACGTGGAAGCGTAGATCGGCACCGCCCGGGCGTCGGTGGCGGGGTCCGCGGCCTCCTGGCCGATGTGCAGCTGCTTGGTTTCAAAGGCCCAATTGGCAGAATTGCGAATATCAGACATGTTCAAGTCTCCTTTCCGGTCGATGGATGTATTCTATCATAATGGTAGGGTATTGTCCAATACTTTGAACTTGTATCGGGTGATAGGATGAGACTATAGGAATCATAGCGAACTGGTCCGATTTTGTTGACAAAATCGGACCAGTTCGCTATGATTGTAGGGAAGGGGGCGATCCCATGACCATCACGGCAACCGAGCTCAGGGCGAATCCGGGCAAGTATCTGGCGCTGGCGGTGGAGGAGGACGTCTATATCACCCAGCACGGCAAGGTCGTCGCCAAGCTCTCCAATCCCTTCCGGAATCGACTGGAGGTCGCCGAATCGCTGTTCGGCAGCGTTCCCGCCGGGATGACGCTTGAAGAGGCGCGGAAGGATAACACACGGAATGGTTGATTATTTCATACTCAGGCAATAGTATTTGCCTTGTTCCAGTAAGGTGTAGACAGGATTTCTCACTACCAGATAATATGTTCCTCTGGGTTGTTTACCGTCTGTCTCAAAGATTCCATCTTTTTTAGTACATCGAATTTCATTGAAGTTGCTGTCATATAAATAGAAATCCATTTCATATTGCCTGAAATTCCCGGAGATGGTTATCCTTTCCTTCTTGTTCAACACTATTTTATACCAACGATCATAATTATCCGTTTTAGTCTGTGCAATTTCAATCTTCTTTCGTTTTTTCATTTGTATTGCGTTTGATAGACAGTAATTCGGTTTGTTTATTGATTTTATTTTCCCCTTCGTGAATATGGCTTGCGCTCTCTCTGCGCGATCAAACATCAGTACATAGTATGTTCCTTTGTATAATACAAATCCATTTCGGCCAGACGTTTTTGTAAGGAATACATCCATAGTTACTGGACTTACTGGTTGCTGGCATATTTTATCCCTGTAAATCTCACCATATCCCCAATTGTTGTCGCGATCATGATAATCCTTCCAGTTCACGTAAACGATGGTATTGTCAGTAATCTTGAGTTTGTACACCGTCATGGTATCAGTGTCGGTATTAAGTGTATACCACTTATCGAATTGAAGCGACTCATACTTATAAGCGGCAGAGGCGGATACCGGCAGGATGGCAAGAACGGAAATCATGAACAACATCATGAAAACTGCTTTTTGACTGCGCCTCATATCAATGACCTCCTGTTTTGTTATATTGTATATAGACAGTAGTATTGCACTGTATGCAAAACAGGCAGTATACTACTTGCAATTATGCATGAAAACCTCCTATAAGTCAAGACTTTTAGGAACTAAAATGTTCTTGAAGATATAATGGGAGGAAGAATAATGCTTATCCATGATCTTCGAAAAATAGGGAACAGGCTGTTGGCGCTGCGCAAGGACAGGGGGTTGACGCAGGCGGAGCTTGCGGAGCGGGCCGGGCTGGCGGACAGGACCTATGCCGATATCGAGCGCGGCACGGTCAATATGCGCCTGCTCACGCTCGTCAGCATCTGTGAGACGCTTCATGTCCGGCCGGACGATCTGCTGCTCGCGGAGGACGCGCCCATGGAAACCGATCAGAACGCGACGATCGAACGGCTGATGAACTGCAGCCCGTCGAAGCGGGAAGCCATGATTCGCGTGCTGAAGACGATGCTGGATGAAATGAATGTGTGATGGCCGAGGTTGAAAAACGAGTCCCAAAATGGTAAAATGATGGCTGTATTCAGCGCGCTGAATACAGCCATCATCACATACAGGAGCCAATCATGTCCAAAAAGCTGATCGTCGCCGAGAAGCCCTCCGTGGCCCGGGACATCGCCCGGGTGCTGGGGGTGAACGGGCGGGGCCAGGGGTGCCTCATTGGCGCGGAATACATCGTGACCTGGGCCGTCGGGCACCTGGTGTCGCTGTGCGAGCCGGGGGAGACGGACGAGCGCTGGGTGAAGTGGCGCATGGCGGATCTGCCGATGCTGCCGAAGGTCATACCGCTGAAGGTGCTGCCGAATACCGAGGACCAGTTCGCCGTCATACGGGAGCTGATGCTGGACAGGCAGGTGGACAGCCTGATCTGCGCCACCGACAGCGCCCGGGAGGGCGAGCTGATCTTCCGCTACATCTACCAGAAGGTGGGCTGCGAGAAGCCGGTGGAGCGGCTGTGGATATCGTCGATGACCGACGCCGCCATCCGCCAGGGCTTCGAGCAGCTGAAGCCCGCCGCGTACTACGACGCGCTGTACGAGAGCGCCCGCTGCCGCAGCGAGGCGGACTGGCTGGTGGGCATGAACGCCTCCCGGGCGTTTTCGCTGGCCTACAACGCGCACCTGTCCGTGGGCCGGGTGCAGACGCCCACGCTGAACCTGATCGTCAAGCGGGACCTGGAGATCGAGCGCTTCGTGCCCACCGACTACTGGGAGATCCGCGCCAACTTCGGCGATTACGAGGGCGTCTGGGAGAACCCGGAGACGAAGGATACCCGCTGCATGGACGAAGCCCGGGCCGAGGCCGTCCGCGCCGAGGCGGCGGGGCAGGAGGGCAGGGTGGTCGAGAGCAAGGCGGAGCGCAAGAAGGTGGCGCCGCCCCAGCTGTTCGACCTGACGAGCCTGCAGCAGGAGGCGAACAAAAAGCTGGGCTATTCGGCGGACAAGACGCTGAAGCTGGCCCAATCGCTGTACGAGACCCACAAGCTGATCACCTATCCCCGCACGGACAGCCGCTACCTGCCCGACGACATGAAGCCGAAGATCGCCGCCACGCTGAAAAAGCTCCCCCCGGCCTACGCGGACTTCGTGAACGACCCGCGGCTGAACTGGAAGCTCAGCGGCAAGCGCTTTTACGACAATTCCAAGATCAGCGACCACCACGCCATCGTGCCCACGGACAAGACCGCGGATTCGTCGAAGCTGACGAGGGACGAGGCGCTGCTGTTCGACATGATCGCCCGGCGGCTGATCGCGGCCCACTACCCCCACTACGAGTACGAGGCCGCGAAGGTGGTCACGCAGGTGGGTCAGCACCGCTTCCGCTCCAACGGCGCGATGCCGCTGGCGGAGGGCTGGCGGGCGCTGTACCGGAGCGACAAGCCCGACGAGAAGGAGCCGCCGCTGCCGAAGCTTGCGGTGGGGGACGTCCGGCGCGTGCAGAAGGCCGCGGTGAAGAAGTGCCAGACCAAGCCGCCGGTCCCGCACACCGACGCGTCGATACTGAACCTGATGGAGAACGCGGGCCGGGACATCGAGGACGAGGCGCTGCGCGAGCAGATGAAGTCCTCGGGCCTGGGCACGCCCGCCACCCGGGCCGCCACCATCGAGCGGCTGATCGAGGTGGGCTACGCCCGGCGCAAGGGCAAGACCATCGTGTCCACCGAGAAGGGCCGGCGGCTGATCGCCGTGGTGCCGGAGCAGATCGCTTCCGCCGTGACCACGGGCAAGTGGGAGAAGTTCTTGAGCGACATGGCGGGCCAGCGGGACGAAGCGGCGCGCGCGGCGAAGTCCGAGCGCTTCATGGACGGCATACGGCGCTTCTCGGTGTTCCTGGTGGACGCCGCGAAGCACGGCCCGGCGGTGACCTTCCCCGAGGAGAAGCCCGCGCAGAAGCGCGCCGCGAAGAAGCCCGCGGCGGCGAAGGGCGCGCCGAAGGCCCCGCGGCGCAGGGCCGCGAAGGGGAAGGCGAGCGAATAGTCACAGGAGGCGTTGGGTATGAGAAGAGCATGGCTTTGCGCGCTGCTGATCGCGCTGCTGGCGCTGGCCGCCGCGGCGGCGGGCGCGGAGGCGGCGCTGCCGCCCGCGGAGACCGCCGAACCGACGGGCGGGGAAGCGGGCGCGCCGCTGCCCGAAGCGGCGGCGGATGCCGTTTCCTTCGACGCCGCGCGCGCGGGCTACGCGGGCGTGTGGGTGCCCTTTGAGGACGGCTTTCAGCTGTACCTGCCCGCCGACTGGCGGGCGTACGAGCTGACCGACGCGCAGCGGGAGGCCGGCCTGTTCTACCGGGCGGGCGGCGGCGGCGCGGACGTGGCGGTGGGCTACGCGCCGGCGGACGCGCTCAGTACGGCGGACGACCTGGAGGCCGACTACCGCGGCGCGGGCTTTGCGGACGTCGCGCGGCTGTCGCTGAACGGCATCGAGGCGGTGGGCTTTTCCAGCCCGGAGGCCGGGTACCGGGGCGTGGCGTTCTTTAACCCCGTGTGGCCGGACTACGTGATGGCCGTCTACCTCGCGCCGCTCATTGCGCAGGACGCGATACTCCGCTCCCTGAGCCCCTGGGCGGCCGCGCCGGACGCGTGAAGGCAAAAAAAGTTGATTCACAGGCAGGAAAAAGGAAAGGCATGCAGAATAGTATTATCAAGACGTTAAATATGGGTTGATTATCGCGTCAGCGACGCCCGACGTCATTGAAATATAAAGGAGCGATGCACATGAAGTACGTCTATGTCGGCAAAGAGGTCGTATCCGACAGCCTGAAGGCGCGGGCTGAAAAGAAGCTCGGCAAATTGGACCGCTATTTCAGCCGCGAGGCCGAGGCCCTGATCCGCTTCCGCCAGCAGCGGGGCGGCAGGAACATCGCGGAAATCACCGTCAGCGTGGACGGCCTGATCCTGCGCGCCGAGGAGAATTCAAACGACATGTACCTGTCCATCGATCGCGCCGTGGACAAGCTGGAGAGCCAGATTCGCCGCTACCGCACCAAGATGGGCAAGCACCTGCGCGATCCGAAGCCGGAAGCGCCGGAGGAGATCGTGGAGCCCGTGTTCGAGGAGGCGGCCAACTACGACGTGGTGCGCGTGAAGAAGTTCTCCGTAAAGCCCATGGACGTGGACGACGCCATCACCCAGATGGAGCTGCTGGGCCACAACTTCTTCCTGTTCATGAACGCCGAGACCGATTCGCTGTGCGTGCTGTACCGCAGAAACGACGGCGCCTACGGCCTGCTGGTGCCCGAAAAATAA
>JAFYBB010000124.1 GCA_017540445.1 Clostridia bacterium
GATTCGCACGGCGGTTGACCGTAGGGAGCGCCATCCGGCCTCTCATGGTGCCGCGCGGAGTTGAAGCAGGGGGTGGAAAAAACAAGGAGGGAATCCCACTATGGCAGTCATTTCCATGAAGCAGCTGCTGGAGGCCGGCGTTCACTTCGGCCATCAGACCCGCCGCTGGAACCCGAAGATGGCCCAGTACATCTTCACCGAGCGCAACGGCATCTACATCATCGACCTGCAGAAGACCGTTCGCAAGATCGACGAGGCGTACATGTTCGTCCGCGACCTGGCGCTGGAGGGCAAGAGCCTGCTGTTCGTCGGCACCAAGAAGCAGGCGCAGGAGTCCATCGAGACCGAGGCCAAGCGCTGCGGCATGTTCTATGTGAACAACCGCTGGCTGGGCGGCACGCTGACCAACTTCCGCACGATGCAGACCCGCATCAAGCGCCTCAACGACATCGACGCGATGGAGAAGAACGGCCAGTTCGACGTTCTGCCCAAGAAGGAAGTCATCAAGCTGTGCGCCGAGCGCGAAAAGCTGCTGAAGAACCTGGGCGGCATCCGCGAGATGAAGAAGCTCCCCGGCGCGCTGTTCATCGTCGACCCCCGCAAGGAGCGCATCGCCGTGGCCGAGGCCCGCACGCTGGGCATCCCGATCGTGGCCATCGTCGATACCAACTGCGACCCCGATGAGATCGACTACGTCATCCCCGGCAACGACGACGCCATCCGCGCGGTCAAGCTGATCGCCGGCAAGCTGGCCGACGCCGTTCTGGAGGGCAAGCAGGGCGAGCAGATCGAGGACGAGCCCGCTCCCGCGGCCGCCGAGGAATAAACCGGATACTTCTGATTCATGCGACGCCCTCCCGGGAGGGTGCCGCGTGAATCGCGTATGGGCGCAATGGCGCCTCCCCCACACATCAATCAGGAGGATGATTCAAATGGCTAATTTCACCGCTAAGGACGTTATGGATCTGCGCGGCCGTACCGGCTGTGGCATGATGGATTGCAAGAAGGCCCTGACCGAGTGCGAAGGCGACGTCGAGAAGGCCATCGACTATCTGCGCGAGAAGGGCCTGGCCAAGGCCGCCAAGAAGCAGAGCCGCATCGCCGCCGAGGGCATCGTGGGCAGCTTCATCTGCTCCAAGTGCGGCACCGGCGCCCTCGTCGAGGTCAACTGCGAGACCGACTTCGTGGCCAACACCCCCGAGTTCAAGGAAATGGTCACCGGCATCGCCAAGCAGATCGTGCTGGGCAATCCCGCCGACGTGGACGCCCTGCTGGCCGAGAAGTACCTGGACACCGACGCCACCGTCGCCGACGTCATCACCGAGAAGACCGCCAAGATCGGCGAGAAGATCTCCATCCGCCGCTTCGCCCGCTACGAGTGCGGCGAGAACGGCTATGTGGACAGCTACATCCACATGGGCGGCAAGGTCGGCGTGCTGGTGAAGGCCGAGGTCCCCGAGGTCAACGACGCCGTCAAGGAAGTGCTGCACGACGTGGCGCTGCAGATCGCGGCCGCCTCCCCCGTGGCCCCCGAGTACGTGACCCGCGATCAGGTCAACCCCGAGCACCTGAACCACGAGACCGAGATCCTGGCCGCGCAGGCCCGCAACGAGGGCAAGCCCGAGAAGATCATCGAGAAGATGGTGCAGGGCCGCATCCAGAAGTTCTACCAGGAGGTCTGCCTGGTGGAGCAGATCTTCGTCAAGGACGGCGAGACCCCCGTCGGCAAGATGATCGAAAAGAAGGTCCCCGGCATGAAGATCGCCGAGTTCACCCGCTACAAGATGGGCGACGGCCTCGAGAAGAAGGTCAGCGACCTGGCCGCCGAGGTGGCCGAGCAGATCGGCAAGAAGTAATAAAGTCTATCATTGGGGAACGTGGAAACGCGTTCCCCTTTTTACAGGCATCTCTCTGTTGCAAAACGGTCAAATCCAGTCAGAATCCAGAAACGGTTTTTGAGATGGAAAGGATTCCTGTCAGAAAAAAGAATCGGCTTTCATCAGTGACATATGCGGAAAACGGCGCATATTTCATCACGGTCTGCACAAAGGATAAACGAAACCTGTTTTGGTCCGTAGGGGCGGCGATGCGCCGCCCGCACCTTGATCTCCCCGCCGAAGGCGGAATAGATCAACCGGCGATGCGCCGCCCGCACCTTGATCTCCCCGCCGAAGGCGGAATGGATCAACCGGCGATGCGCCGCCCGCACCTTGATCTCCCCGCCGAAGGCGGAATGGATCAATCGGCGATGCGCCGCCCGCCCAACTGTCTTTCATCGCTGGGCAGAATCGCAGACGACAGGATTCGACGCATCCATGACATCTACGACGGCTTTGTTCTTGTGGATCATTACGTTGTAATGCCAAACCACGTGCATCTGCTTCTGCGCATCGAGACGCCCGAGACGGGCGGGCGGCGCATCGCCGCCCCTACGATCATGTCGGTCGTCAATCAATACAAGGGCGCGGTCAGCAAGGGCGCCGGCTTTCCGTGCTGGCAAAAGTCCTTCCACGATCATATCGTGCGCAATGAAGCAGACTACCGGCGCATCTGGGAATACATCGATTCAAACCCCGGCAGATGGGAGGAAGATTGTTACTTCCTCAGCGACGACTGGTAGGCACAAAACGCCTTCCCACAGGCAACCGCTGTGACGCCATCCCC
Source organism: Clostridia bacterium (assembly GCA_017540445.1). Lineage (GTDB taxonomy): Bacteria > Bacillota > Clostridia > Christensenellales > Aristaeellaceae > UBA2862. Next base: position 2,665 of record JAFYBB010000124.1, read on the forward strand.
CGTCCCCCGTAGGGGCGGCGATGCGCCGCCCGTACCTTGATTCCCCGCCGAAGGCGGAATAGATCAACCGGCGATGCGCCGCCCGCACCTTGATTCCCCGCCGAAGGCGGAATAGATCAACCGGCGATGCGCCGCCCTGACCAGCCGTCGCAGCTACAAGGAGCCCTGGGACTCCAGGCGCGCCTACGACGAAATCGTGAAGGGCAGCGGCACCCAGTTCGACGCGCGGGTCGTGGAGGCCTTCAAGGCCGCCTACGACGAGATCGACGCCACCCGGCAGAAGTACGCGGACGTGGCGTGACGCACAGAAAGGAAAGATGGCACATGTACAAGAGGATCATCCTGAAGCTCAGCGGCGAGACGCTGGCCCCCGAGGCCTGCTCCCCCGCCAACGCCTCCCACTGCTTTGAGGCCTCCCGCGTGGACCGGGCGGCCAAGGCCATCGCCGGCCTTGCCGACCTGGGCGTGCAGGTGGGCGTGGTGATGGGCGGCGGCAACATCTGGCGCGGCCGCTTCACCGCCGAGATGAACCCGGTGCTGGCGGACCAGATGGGCATGCTGGCCACGATCATCAACGCCCTGTGCGTGCAGGACGCCCTGCAGCGGCTGGGCCGCAGCGCCACCGTGTTCACCGCCCAGGAGATGACCCGCTTTGCCGAGCTGTACCGCGCCGACAGGGCCGTCGCCGCGCTGGAGCGGGGCGAGATCGTGCTGCTGGCCGGCGGCAGCGGCAACCCCTTCTTCACCACCGACACCGCCGCGGCCCTGCGGGCGGCGGAGCTTGGGGCCGACGCCGTGTTCAAGGGCACCACCGTGGACGGCGTGTACGATTCCGACCCCCGGAAGAACCCGGACGCGAAGCTGATCCCCGACATCACCTACCAGGAGACCATCGACCGCGGCCTGAAGGTGATGGACACCGCCGCCTTCCAGCTGTGCCTGGACCAGCACATCCCGGTCATCCGCATATTCAACATGGACGACCTGGACAACATACTGCGCGTGGCAAAGGGCGAAGCCATCGGGACGGTAGTACACGGGTAACGCCAACAAATCGGGAGGCGGCCAAATGGCCGCCTCCCGATTTGTTGGCGTTGTGCTTTACTTGTTCACCATGCCCGCCACCGGAACGGCGATGCTCAGCGACAGCGGTATGCCGCGGCTCTGAACGTTGGACACGTTGTTCAGGCAGGAGTTGAATTCATCGGTCTCGCTCTCGATGGACCAGGTCGTGACGTCGAAGATCGAATTGTCGAACAGGTCGTTGATGAACGAGCCCTTCGCCATGTAGATGCCGGCGTAGTGGTGCCCGGTGATCATGTTGCGGCAGATGATGTTCTCGTAATCCGGCTCGAAATCCAGGTTTTCCGCCGGGGCGTCCGCCTCGGCCGCGCCCAGCTCCACGCCGAAGAAGCTGAAGGTATCGCTGGGGGAGCGGTTGTTGTCGCTGATCAGGTTTGTGGACACGATGTTGCGCACGCCGGTGCGCACCATCTTCACGCCGCTGCCGTAGTTCATGCTGATGCGGTTGCTGTACACGATGTTGTACGCGGCGTTGTCGATGGAGATGCCGGGCAGCTTCGACAGGGACGACCCGTCGGACATGCGCCCCTGCGCCAGCACGAAATCCATGGCCAGGTCCTCGTCCGTCTGGCGGCCCCGGTTGCCGTTGCCGATGATGTCGTTGTCGGCGACGTAGGTGCCCACGGTGCCGTAGTCCAGGCAGATGCCCTCCTTGTCGTTGTAGGCGATCCGGTTCTCGACCAGGAACACCTTGTAGGGCCCGTCGCAGTAGATGCCCGAGGAATTGTTGCGGCCGACCTCGTTGTTGCGCAGGATCACGTCGTGGGGCGCCTTCAGCATGCTGTCCAGCCGCTGCTCCGCCGGGAAGTGCAGGTCCTCCCTGAAGGCCGCGTACACGTCCTCCACGTCCTGAACGTCGATCGCGGTCAGCACAATGCCGGCCATCCAGTTGGACGTGCCGTAGTTGTCGGACATGTCGTTGTCCTCGATCAACACATACTGGGCGTCGCCGTTGAAGTACAGCCCGCCCTCCATGTTGCCGCGCATGCGGTTGTTGCGCACGACGATCATGCGGCCGTCGCCCATGAAGACCACGGGCTTGTGGCTCAGGCCCGTGAATTCACAGTCGGATATGACGATGCCCTCCCCGTCCACGCAGTAGACGCCGTAGCCGAAGCCGCCGTCCATCGTGAAGCCGGAGATGACCACGTTCCGGGCCTGCTTCAGCGCAAAGGCCCGGTCCAGCTCCCCCGTCAGCCGCGTGCCGCGGCCCACCAGCTGGGTGTCGTCCGGCACGAGGATCGTCTCATCGGCGGTCAGCACCGCCGAGTGCACCAGTATGCGCTTGCCCGCGTTGGCCTTCAGCGCCGCATTCAGCTCGGAGGTCAGGCTGCCCTCAAAATCGACCTCCTCCGCCTTCGCCTCGCCCATGCCCTCAAAGCGGGCGGAGAGCAGCTCGTAGTTCTGCGCGGGATAGCTCAGATCGTAGTCGGTCAGGTCCAACAGCCCGATCTTCTTCATCACCTGCAGCGGCTCGATGCGCTTCGCGGTGTTCTCGCTGTCCATTCTGGCGAGGGCCGGCAGGCCGTGTTCCTCCAGGAAGGAAGGTCCGCTGACGGTCGGTTTGAACACCTCGCCCGCGCCGGAGCTCGTAAACACGATCAACACGGAGAGTATCGCGTACACCAGCAGCCCGCCGGCGATGAATTTGCTCTTCCTGGACATATGCTCCTCCTGTCTTCCAAGCGCGGCCGGTCAGGCGGCGTCCGCCGGGACCTTCCCGCTTTTGAAACTGTATTCGATCATACCTGCCCGCTTGTATGATTCGCCTTGCCTTCCTCTTTCTCCTCCAAGTTTACGCAATGTTTATCAACCTGCGCGCCGTCGCCCTTGCCCGCGCCCCTGAACACGATCAGCTTGCTGAACACGTAGTTCAGCACGATCACGGCGACGCTCGTGACCGCCTTGGCCGCGAACCCCTCGATGCCAAAGGCCGCCTGGTCGAGGCCGATCCTGAACAGGAGCGTCGGCACGGCGATCTCCAACAGCCCCGTGAACACCCGCGCGCCGACGAAGGCCACGGCCTCGCGGAGGACCACCGACGCCTTCCACGACTTGCTGTCGAACACGAACAGCTTGTTGGTGACGTAAGCGAACGCCACGGCGATCACCCAGGCCACCGCGTTGCACAGCGTCATCTCCGCGCGAAACACCTTCTGCATCGCCACGTACACGACCCAGTTGACGGCGGTGGTGGCGACTCCGAAGATCAGATACATGATCTGCTCGCGGTACTTCCTGAACAGCTTCGCGATCACGCCTCCGCCTCCTCATAGGTCAGGTATTCCTTCTCGATGCAGATCGGGCGCCGCTTTTCCTCCATGTACACGTGGGCCAGGTACAGCCCGATCATGGACAGCGCCAGCATCTGCACGGTGCTCAGCGCCAGGCCGAAGCAGGCCCAGCCCCAGGCGGGCGACGATGCCGCCAGGGCCACCACCAGGCAGACGAGCGCCCCAAAGCCCAGCATCGCGCACAGGTACAGCGGCAGCTTCAGCGGGAAGGTGGTGTAGGCCATGATGCCCTCCAGGGCGTACTTCAACAGCTTGATGAAGGACCAGGAGCTGGTGCCCGCGTTCCGCTCGTCGGCCACGTAGGGCATGTAATAGGTGTTGAAGCCCACCCAGGAGAATATGCCCTTGGCGAAGCGGTGGTGCTCGGTCAGGCCGGCCACGACCCTGGCCATCTGCCGGCGCATCGTCCTGAAATCGCTGGCGTCGGGGTAGAAGGGCGTCTGGCTGACGCTGTTGATCAGCTTGTAGAACACCTTCTTGCACAGGCCCATAAAGCCGAACTCGTGCCGCTTCTTCTGGAAGGCCGCCACGCAGTCGCAGTCGGGGTTCGCGTCCAGATGGTCCACCATCTGCACCACCACCTCGGGCCGCTGCTGCAGGTCGGCGTCGATCACCGTCACGTAGTCGCCGGTCGCGTGCTGGAAGCCGGAGTACATGGCGGCCTCCTTGCCGAAGTTGCGCGAGAGGTTGACCAGCTTCAGCTTCGCCCCGGGATTGTCCCCGCGGATCTTCAGCAGCCGCTCCCAGGTCTGATCGGCGCTGCCATCGTTGATGAACACCACCTCATACGTGGGAATGTGCCCCCGAAAGGCCTCGACGCAGGCGTCGAAGAACTTCACGACGTTGTCCTGCTCGTTGTAGCAGGGCACGATCAGGGACAGCTTTACGCTCTTACTCATGTTCCGCGCCTTCTTTCCCGCTCTCCAGCATGCGATCTCTCCTCAGCGCCTTCAGTACAGGCCGAGGTCCCCTTACGCAAGGCAAAAGGCGCCAAGCTCTGTCGCAAGCCTGGCGCCGCTCGCAAAAGCGATGCCCCGTCAACTATTTCTCCACATGGCGCCGGATATACCTGCCCCTGCCGGGCTTTGCGGTCACCACGCCGTCCTTCTGGAGGATCTCGCCGCGGCCGATCGTATAGCGCGGCCAGCCCTTCAGCTTGATGCCCTCGTACACCGAGAAGTCGCTGTCGCCGAACAGCTCCGGCGTGATCTCGCGCTCCCAGTCGAGGTCCACCAGCGCCAGGTCTGCGTCAAAGCCGGGCGCGATCACGCCCTTGTCGCGCAGCAGGAACGCGCGGGCCGCGTTGGTGCTGTTCACCATGGACAGCGTGGTCAGCGGGATGCCGCGCTTGTGATAGCCCTCGCTGATCAGCGTGGGCAGTATCATGCCGGGGCCGCCGAAGCCCACGAACACGCCCCAGATATCGTCGCCGCGCTCATAGCGCTTTTCGCGCCGCACGGGCACGTTGTCGGTTCCCATGGTCTTGATGCTGCCGTTGCGGATGCCCTCCCACAGCGCTTCATTGTCGGCGGAGGTGCGCAGCGGCGGGTTCACCTTGCCCAGCAGGCCGCAGGGCGCGTCCTTGGTCAGCAGCAGGTAGTGGGGGCAGGTCTCCAGCGTCACATTGCCCCGCAGCGCCTTGGACAGCGTGTCGTACATCTCCACCGACGTGGCGGCGGAGGTGTGCACCACGTACATATTGCCGTCCACCACGTGGTTGATCCACATGGTATCGGCGACGCTGATGGTCTCCACCCAGCCGGGCCGCGTCTTTTCAAAGCCGGTCAGCGAATAGCGGTCCTCGGGCAGGTCCGCGTCCTTGACGGACTTTTGCAGCGCGCGGAAGAGGTCCGCGTCCTCGCAATGGATGCACAGCAGCAGCTCGGGCGAGATCTCGCGCAGCCGCTTCAGTATGAAGTAGAAGTCCGCCTTGTCCAGCGTCAGCGCCGCTTCCTTGGGGATGTCGTAGAAGGTATGGGCAATGTCCTGCTTGTCGAAGAAGAACTTGAAGGACGTGATGCCCAGCTTGTCCACGTAGCCCTGCAGCTCGTCCAGGTGTTCCTTGGCGCACAGCCCCAGCGAGAAGGCGAAATCCACCAGGCTGTTGCTCTCGCCCTCTTCGATCGCCTGCTGGACCGTCTCGTAGTAGTTGCCCTTGCCGCGGTGATAGTTCAGCAGCGTGGTCAGGCCGCCGACGACCTGCCTGGGCGTATCCATGCGGAAAGCGTCGCCCAGCGGCTTGTACAGGCCCAAGTGCTGGTGCGGATCGATCGTGCCCGGCATCACATACAGACCCTCGGCGTCTATGACCTCGGCGTCGCCCGCGTACGTGCCGGGTTCCAGTATGGCCGCGATCTTCTCGCCCCGGATCAGCAGGTCCGCCCTGCGCACCGCGGTCTCAAACACTACCTGCCCATTTTTGATCAGTTTATCCACCTGAACTCCTCCTTTGACAATCGATGAAGCTCGGTTTCGGACGACAGGCGTCCGAAATCGCGCGGTTACCCCATTATCATCGCCCGAGGTACATCGACTTGATCTCTTCGTTCCCCAGCATTTCCTCCGCCGTACCCGTCGCGCGAATCCGGCCCTGCTCCAGCACATAGGCCCTGTTTGCCATCTTCAGGACCTCGTGGATGTTCTGCTCGGCGATCAGCACCGCCACGCCGTCGCTGTGGATCTTCTTGACCGCCTCCATCACGCGCTGGGTCATGATCGGCGACAGGCCGATGGAGGGCTCGTCGAGCAGCAGCAGCTTCGGCTCCGCCATGATGCCCCTGCCGATGGCCACCATCTGCTGCTGGCCGCCGCTCAGGTTGCCCGCGGGCTTTGAGCTCATGTCCTTGAGCTCGGGGAAGAGGGAAAAGACATATTCCAGGTTGTCGCTCAGCTTGCGCTTCGCCCGCGCGGAATGGGCGCCAACCTCCAGGTTCTCGCGCACCGTCATCAGCGAGAAGAGCTGACGGCCCTCCGGGATCTGCACCAGGCCGGCCTCCACGATCTTCTCGGTGGCGCTGTGCGTGATGTCCTCCCCCATCAATTCGATCTTGCCCGAGGTGATGTGACCGAGGCCGGAGATGGCGCGCATCAGCGTCGTCTTGCCGGCGCCGTTGGCGCCCATCAGGGAGACGATCTCATGCTCCGCGACCTCCAGGCTGACGCCCTGGATGATCCTCAGGTTCCCGATCCTGACCTTCAAGTCGGTAAGCTTCAGCATCATTGTCACTCCACTCCCTTCCCAAGATAGGATTCGATGACCCGCTGATCATTGGCGATCTGCTCCGGCGCGCCGTCGGCGATCATCTTGCCGCTCTCCATGACGTAGATGTGGTCGGAGAGCTTCATGATGACCGGCATGATGTGCTCGATCATCAACACCGTGATGCCGCTTTGGTTCACCTTCTGGATCAGTTCCACCATCGTCTTGGATTCGGTGGGCGTCAGGCCAGCCATGACCTCGTCCAGCAGAAGCAGCTCCGGCTGGGTCGCCAGCGCGCGGGCCAGCTCCAGCTTGCGCTGTTCGCCCGTGTTCAGCAACATCGCCAGCGCGTCCGATTTGTCGGCCAGGCCCACCAGCTCGAGGCTCTTTTGGGCATATTCATAGGCCTGTCTTCTGCTGCCAGCTTTATTATACCCCCCAACGGCCACATTGTCCAGTACAGAAAGCATGCCAAACGGCCTTGCGATCTGAAAAGTTCTCGCGATGCCCTCGTGGCACAGGCTCTGGGCGGATTTGTGCTCGATCTCCACGCCCTTGTAATACACCTTGCCCGAGGTCATGTGGTAGTAGCCCGAGATGCAGTTGAAGAGCGTCGTCTTCCCGGCGCCGTTCGCGCCGATGAGACCCGTGATCTTTCCGGTTTCTATGGTCAGGCTGGCATGATCGACCGCCACGTTGCCCTGGAACGACTTGCAAACGTCGACCGCTTTCAACAATTCACTCATACTCTCGCTCCTTTCAGGCGGCGGATGATGGTGCCGTAGATGCCGTCGCGGCAGAACACGACGAACAGCACGATCAGGCAGCCATAGATGATCATATTCACGCCGTTGGTGCCCTCAAACAGGTTGTTGCTGAACTCCTGAAGCGGTATGATGATCAGCGCGCCCAGCAGCGGTCCGCCCAGGGTGCCCGAGCCGCCGATGATGCAGGGCACGATGGCCTCCACCGAGATGGACGCCGCGAAGACCACGGAGGGATCGATGAAGCCGTAGTACTGCGCGTAGAAGGTGCCCGCCATGGCCGCGAAGGCGGCGCTGATCGCCATGGCCAACAGCTTGTACTTCAGCACCGGCACGCCCAGCGAGCTGGCCGCGTCCTGGTTCTCCTTGATGGCCACCAGGCAGATGCCGAACTTCCTCCGGCTCATCATGGCGATGAACACCGTGACGAGGATGACGATGGCCAGCAGCACAAAGTAGAACACGCGGTCGCTGGCGAACTGGAACTCCTGCCAGTTGATGCGGTAGGGAATCAACACGCCGGCGGCGCCCTTGAGGGCCTTGGTGTTGTTGAACAGCACCCTCAGTATCTCCGCGAAGGCCAGCGTGACCAGCGCGAAGAAGTCGCCCCTGAGCTTGTAGCGGAACGACAGCACGCCGATCAAAAGGCCCACCAGCGCCGCCAGGCACATGCCCACGATCATGCCGAACCACGGGCTGATGCCGTGATCCAGGTAGAGTATGCTGGAGGTGTACGCGCCGATGCCGAAGAACGCGGCATGGCCAAAGGAGAACTGGCCCGCGTAGCCGCTCATGATGTTCCAGCTCTGGCCCAGCAGGGCCATGATCAATATCGAGATGCCGACGCTGAGCATGTATCGGCCCGAGAGGAATGGGAAAATGCACGCGATCGCCAGCAGGACAATCAGCGTTCCCTGCTCCAGTCTCTTAGTTTTCACGACGATTCCCCCTTCCGAACAGTCCAGTGGGACGAACAAACAGTATCAGAATGAACACCGCGTAGATCAGCATCTCGCTCCAGCTCCCGCCGAAGAAGTACCCGGAGAGCGATTCGATGACGCCGATGATCACGCCGGAGACCAGCGCGCCCCAGAGGTTGCCCATGCCGCCCAGCACCGCGATGACGAAGCACTTCAGCTGGAAGCTCTCGCCCAGCGTGGGGTAGATGCTCATGATGGGCGTCAGAAGCCCGCCGGCGATACCGGTGCACACCGCGCCGATGCCGAAGGCGATCGCGCGGATCGTGCGCACGTTGATGCCCATCAGCCGCGCGGCGAGCTCGTTCTGCGCCGACGCCCGGATGGAGCTGCCGACGCTCGTTCTGTACAGCAGCAGGTAGACGCAGGCGGTCACCACGATCACCACGGCAAAGGCGATGAGCTTGGCCTGCGCGAACGTCAGATCGCCCAGGCGCAGGGCCTTTTCAAAGCCCTTGACCTTCAGTGAGCGGTAGTTCGGCGTAAAGATGACGAGCAATACGTTCTCGAGTATGTACGCCACGCCCAGCGTCAGCAGCAGCTGGTTGTGGGTCGGCGCGTGCTCGATGTGGTGGATCGGGAACCGCTGGATCAAAAAGCCGATGACGAACATCAGCAGCATCGCGAACGGCAGCGCGATATAGGGGTTCACCCCAAGGCCGGTCGACAGCGCGTACACGATGTACATGCCCACCGTCATCATCGCGCCGTGCGCGAAATTGGTGATTTTCAACACGCCGAATATCAGCGACAGCCCCAGCGCGGCCAGCGCGTACACGCCGCCCATCAGGATGCCGTCGAGCAGCGATTGCAGTACCTGAATATTCATCACTCAGCCTCCTTATTGTCAGCGTCTGAATACTCCTCGGGGAACACGATGACGTGCTTCCCGTCGCGGATCTCCACCAGCACGCCCGCGGAATTCACGTTCTCGCCCTTCTCGTCGAAGCGAATCTCGGCCTGGGGCAGCACGTGCTCCTCGATCACGGAGCTGGCGATGGCGTCGCGGAGCATCGCCGTATCGTCCGGGTTTTCACAGCGCTTCAGCGCGTCGGCGATGACCATGATCGACTGATACCCGTAGATCGCGTGTACGGGGATGTCCTCGCCGTACGTCTCGCGGTAGGTCTTCATCATGTACTGCGCCTCGGGGCTGTTGGGGTTGTAGCGGTAGTTGATGTCGAGTATGCCGTCCACCTGATCGCCGAAGGTCTTCAGGAATTTCGCGTCGGAGAACGCGCCGTTGGCGCAGCCCACGATCTTGTTGAAGTGGATGTCGCGCTCCAGTATCTCCTTCATCATCAGGCTCTGGTCGGAATAGTAGCCGATGGGCACCAGCAAATCCGGGTTCAGCGACACCAGCTTGGTGACCTCGGCGCTGAGCGTGGAGGTCGTCGCCGGATAGGCCAGCATGCCCACGATCTCCAGCCCCGTCTCGTCGATGTGGTTCTTGATGTATTCGGCGATGCCCGTGCCGTAGTTGGAGTTCTCGTAGATAAACGCGATGGTCTTCATGTCGTCCGTCCTGAAGAAATCCAGGTATTCCAGGAAGTTCCGGCTGAACACGGACACGCTGGGCTGTATGCGGAACGTGTACTTGTAGCCGTTGCTCAGCAGGTTGTCGCTGGAGGCCACGGTGACCACGAGCGGTATGCCCGTCTTCTCGGCCGTGCGGGAGACCACCTGCGCTGAGCTGCTGGTGTAGGTGCCCGTCAGCGCCACCACGCCGCTGTTGGTCAGCTTCATCGCCGCGTTGGCCGCGCCGCTGGAGGTGCCCATGCTGTCCCGGGCCACCAGCTCCAGCATCCTGCCGTTGATGCCGCCCTCCGCGTTGATCTTGTCAATGGCGATGCGCTGGGCGTTCACCATCGCCTGTCCCTCGTAGGCCATGCTGCCGGTCAGCGGATGCACCGATCCGATCTTGATCGTGTTGGATCCGACGGAACCGCAGCCGCTGAACACGAGCGCGACCACAAGCATGATCAGCACCAGGCCCGACAGCTTCACTCTGTTTCCCATGGAAACCCCACCTTTCACTATGTCCTTTATAAGCATTGAATTATATCAAATCCGCAAAGCGCCCCCAAGCCGAGGGCGGCGTCAGCGGGCCATCAGAGCGCATACCCCTTCAAACGGCTCCTCGAACCGTATGGCCCGAATCGCGTCCACGACCCCCTGGGCGGAATACGCCGTGCCGGACAGGCAATCCTCCATCTTCCGGCGCACGTCCTCCCAGGTGAAGGGATTGGTCGGATCGCCCTTGGGCAGGAGCACCGTCCGCTCCAGCCGCGCCCCGCCTTGCAGCGTCACGCAGAGCCTGGCGCCGCGAATGCCCGATTGCACGTTCTCCATCGACGCGTCCGGGATCAGCTCGATCTTCGAGATCAGTTCGCGGATCGCGTCGGTCGGCGCGCGGCCGATGTCGTCCAGCGTGAAGCCGCCGGTCGCCAGCGCCACCGCGAGGCTGTAGTGAATGGAGAACTTCGCCGCGTCCAGGTTCTCGGGAACGCGAATCTGACCGGCGATGCGTATCGCGTTCTCGTAGATGTGCAGCTCGACCCGCTCGATGTCCTCGACGCCCCTGCCCATGCCGGCCATCGCTTCGCGCACCCGGGCGGCCGCCTCGATGCCGCAGTGCGTATGCCGGCAGGAGGGATAGGGCTTCATATAGCTCTCACAGATCGTGTACGCCTCGCCCAGGCCCTCCAGCATCTCATAGTGGACCTCGTCCGTCATCGCGTGCAGCCAGCCCTTTGTGCTCTCCAGCGGGCGCCTGGGGCCCTCGATGCCCTTTGCGGCCAGCTTCGCCGCCACGATGCCCGTGCGCGCGGCGTTGGCGGGGTTCAGGGGCTTGCACGCCTGCCCGCTCTCGGCGATGATGATCTGGCCGCTGGCCTGGAACGCCGCGATGGCAATGGCGTCGTAGATGCCCTCGCCGTCCAGGCCCATCAGCTTCGCGCAGGCCGCGGCGCAGGCCACCGCGCCGGCGGTGCCGGTGGAGTGGAAGCCCCGATGCACGAGCCCCGGCTGCGCCATGGCCGCCAGGCGGTTGTACACCTCATAGCCGACGATGATCGCCGTGAACACGTCGGCCCAGCCGCGGTCGCCCATCGCCTCCGCCAGCGCGAACACGGCGGACATCACATGGGCCGCCACGTGGCCCATGGCCTTGCGGTTGCCGTCGTCCATGTCCGCGCCGTGGGCGTATACGGCGTTCATGTAAGCCGCCGCCTCCGCCGACAGCTTGTCGGGGCTGGCGAAGACCGACGCCTCCGGCCTGCCCGTCATGTTCCCGATGATTTCCCGGATCGCGGCGTTGAACTTCCCGTTGATCCGAAGGCCCGCGTGGCAGGCGGCGATGTAATCGGCCATGAACATGCGGCCGGTCTCGATCACCGAAGCGGGCAGATCGTCAAAGCGAAGGCCCGCGGCAAACGCGCTGAATACCCTCGCCGTATCCTTCACACCGGGATCAGAAGCCGCGCTCATAGATCAGGCCCTCCCTCGCGTAATTCGTATCGGACACGATGCCGTAGAGCTCCGGGTGCCTGTCGCGCTCCCAGTTGAGCCGCGCCCTGGCGTAGCGGATGTTGTCCGTGTCGATCTCGGCCGAGAGCGTCGTCCAGGGCTCGTCCTCCAGCGCGGCCACGATGTTCCCCAGCGGATCGATGATCAGCGATTTGCCGAAGTGGACCCTGGGCTTGGCCTCGTTTTCCGTCTTCTCCTCGCCCGCGCGGTTCAGGGCGATCACATAGCTGTGACTCTCCAGCGCGCGCGTCTGCAGCTCCGTGACGAACATGTCCTTGCGCAGGCCCATCGTACAGGCCGGCACGCAGATGATCTGAGCGCCGCGCAGGTAATAGGAGCGCCACTGCTCGGGGAAGGAGCGGTCATAGCAGGTCATCATGGCCAGCTTCACGCCGTTGTCCAGGTCCAGCACGGGCATCTGGTTCCCGGAGGCGAAGTAGTATTTCTCATAGCACTCGTTGTAGCGCAGGTCCCCGCCGGGAAGGTGGATCTTGCGATACTTCCCGACCACGCCGCGAATGGGCGAGACCAGGCCCACCGTGTTGTAGTAGGCGCCGTCGCCCTTCTCGAACAGCGAATAGCAGATGTTGCAGTTCAGCTCCCTGCAGAGCGCCAGCATGGCCGTCGTCGTCGGGCCCGTCAGGAAATCCTCGGCGTATTGAAACCAGCGCTTCTCGCGCACATAGCCGAAGTAGATGCCGGTCATCAGCTCCGGAAACACGACCAGCGCCTCCCCATCGTAGCGCTGCCGGACCAGCTCGATCTGCCTGTCGAAATACGCGCTGTTGGTCATGCCGTCGACCACCGTTCCCGGTTGAACCCCCATGATGCGAATCTTCATATGTGCCTCCTTACTGATTCAAAGCGCCCGTTTCGGCGCGCCGTGCTGTCTGAGTGTCAGTCCTCTATCGTCTTGAGTATGTCGATCATGTCCCGCATGAAGCCGGTCAGATACAGCTCCTTCCGGTAGATCACCACGATGTCGCGCCGGGGCAGCGGTTGAACGATGGAATAGTAGTTCACGCCCTGCCGGTTGGACCTGTCTATGCCGGAGGGCACGAGCGCCATACCCAGGCCGGAGCGCACCATCGCCAGCTGCGCCTCGATCGACCGGCAATCCACGGTCACATGGTACCGAAGGTCGTACCCGGCGCAGATGTCGTTGAGCGTGCGCTGCATGATCTGCGTGTCGGACAGCGTAATCATCTGCGCGCCGTCGATGGCGTGGATGTCCACCGCGGGGTACTTTCGCCCCTTCATGTCCAAAGCCTGCATCCGCGTGCCCTCCGGCACCGCCAGCACGACTTCCTCGTCCATGATCTTTTCGACGTTGTACAGCTTTTCATTGGCCGGAGCCGTGGTCACACACAGGTCGAATTCGCCGTGCTCGGACGCCTCCGGCAGTTCCCTTCCGGAGCGCTCGTCGACCACGACGCGTATCCCGGGGTACTTCTTCCTGAACCGGTCCACCACCCGGGGCATCAGGTAGACCGCGCGATAGGGCGCTATGCCCACGGTCAGGGTGCCGGATTTGTAGTCGTTGATGTCGGCGATCCTGCCCTCCATCTGGTGTTCGATGTCCAATATGCGCTTGCCCGCGTCGATGTAGACTCGCCCGGCATCCGTCAGGCGCAGCACGCTGCCGCTTCGGTCGAAGAGCGTGGCGTTGACCTCGCTCTCGATCTTCTTGAGATACTGCGAAAGCGATGGCTGTGAGATTCCCAGCGCGGCGGCGGCGGCGGAGACCGAGCCCTCTGTGCTGAGCACCAGCACATACCGGAATTGCTTCATGTTCATAGCGCCACTCCAAGCGTCGTTCTTATATATTTTATAATGCAATGATTATACCATATCCACATGTAAAGTAAAACAGATATCGTGTTAAATACGGCCATCCCATCGGTTAACCCGTTCAGTCCTCGGGGCACCTCTCCCAGGGGCCTGCCGGCCCGGCCTCGCTGAAAACGCTCCACTGGAGCGTTTTCCGGGCGCTGCGGCCCCCCTCTCGGGGGCGAGGCAAGGGGGATAGCGCTTCACTCTTCACTCTACTCGTAGATCTTCCTCCCCTGCGCGTCGTCCACGCCGCTGAGGCGGTGGAAGAAGGTGTTCACCACGTCCCGCCACTCGCGGGCGTTCTTGATTTGTTTCTCCATGCGCTCGGCGGCCTCGGTGCGGTCCGGCTCGGGCAGGTCCAGCGAAGCCAGCGCTTCGCCCATGGCCTCGGCCTCGGCGCAGCCCTCGAAGTGGTCGTCGTACAGGCGCTGGATCAGCGTGCGGCCGTCGGCCATCACGTAGTCGTAGCGCAGCCGGTGGAAGAACAGCTTCAGGTTATCCGGGCAGGCCTCGGGGGTGTCGTAGCGGGCGCGCATATCCTCCGGGTACTGCAGCACATAGCCGTTGCCGGACGCGGTGCGGTCGATGCCCACGGCGTCGCGGCTGGCGCGGTGGTAGGTGCCCCACACGTCGAACTCGTAGCCGCTGGGGCTGGGGCCGTAGTGGGTCGCGGGCCGCACCATCCAGCACAGGCCCAGCGACGCGGTGTACTTCTCGTAGACCGCGCGGCTGTTCATCAGCATGTCCGTCAGCGCGTCCTCCTGGGCGGCGGGCAGACGGTAACTGAGCCGCGCCCAGCCGCGCAGCACGGCCTCGGGCGACGCGAACGGGTCCCAGGCGTAGCGGCCAAAGCCGTACAGGTTCGCCGCGGCGAAGGGGTGGCCGGTGAAGTTGTCGTCCCGGCCCAGGTTGGAGACGGCGGCCACCGCGCACAGCGCCTTTGGCGGCAGGTCCTCCGTGAACTCGCGCCACATCGGATTCATCGCGAACAGGTCGATCTGCTGGCCGGTGTACTCCTGGGCCAGCTGCAGCTCCATGGCCAGGCGCGTGCGCTTCATCGCGTACAGCGTGGGCGATATGGGCTCGCGCACCTGGAAGTCGTAGGGGCCGTACTTGACCTGCAAAATCACGTTGTCGTCGAACTGCCCGTCCAGCGGCGCGTAGGTGTCGTAGGCGGCCTTGGGCCGGTCGGTGGCGGCGTCCCGCCAGTCCTGCATGCAGTTGTAGACGAAGGCGCGCCACACCAGCACGCCGCCGTGGGGCGCCACAGCCCGGGCCAGCATGTTCGCCCCCTCGGCGTGGGTGCGCCCGTAGGTGAACGGGCCGGGCCGGTGCTCGCTGTCCGCCTTCACCAGGAAGCCCGCGAAGTCGGGGATGGCCCGCCAGATGGCGTCGGCGCGCTCCCGCCACCAGCGCTGCACGCCCGCGTCCAGCGGATCGGCGGTGCCCACGCCGTGGGCCAACGGCCTTGAAAAGTCGATGGAGGTCATCAGCCGCACGCCGAAGGGCCGGAACAGGTCCGCCAGCTTCGCCAGCTTCGGCAGGTAGTCCTCGATCAGAAGCTCCGCCTCGGCCTTCACGTTCACGTTGTTCACGCACAGCACGTTCAGCCCGACGGAGGCCAGCATCCGCCCCAGCTGGCGCAGGCGGCCCTCGTCGTAGCAGAAGTCGCCGCCCTCGAACCACAGCGAGCGCCCGGCGTAGCCCCGCTCGATGGAGCCGTCCGCGTTGTCCCAGCAGTTGATCATACGAAGCGGCCAGAAGGGCTTCTGCACGCCCTCGGGCGCCTTCTCCCCCGCCGCCGCGGCCATCAGGTAAGCGTATGCGCCGTAGAGCACGCCGGTATCGCCGCCGGTGATCGCGTCGCCTGAAATGGCGTAGCCCTCCCCCAGCGCCGGGTCTGTTTTCAGCGCGGGCACGGGCAGGTCCAGCGCCGCGCAGCCCGCCTTCAGCTCAAAGGCCGCCACCTTTTCCGGGGTGTCGCAGTCCTGGGGCACGTCCACGTCCAAAAAGGGCAGCCAGGCGCGCCGAATGGGTTTATTCATGTCGATCATCCTTTCCGAATCCGTTGTACCACGCCCGCGCCGCCACGGGCTGCTTCCCGGGCCGCTGCAGGGGCTGGGCCGCGACGCCCACCGGCAGCACGCACACCAGCCTGTATTCCTCCGGCACGCCCAAACGCCGGGCGAGCTTTCCGCCCAGGTCGTCCGCGTCGGTGACGTGGCCCTCGTACCAGCAGCTCTGATAGCCCAGCGCCACGATCTCCAGCAGCATGTTCTCGATGGCCGCGCTGTAGTCCTGCACGTTGAACACCCGGTCGCGGTAGGCGATGATGGGCCGGGTCAGCACCAGTATCCACGCCGGGGCCGTCTCGCCGATGCGGGGCGTCACGATGGCCTTCAGTTCGTCCAGCAGCGCGGGGTCGTCCACCGCGATGAAGGACGTGGTCTGCTTGTTGCAGCCCGACGGCGCGGCGCACCCCGCCCGCAGTATGGCGTCCAGATGCGCCCGCGGCACCGGCACGTCTTTATACGCCCCCCGATAGCTGCCGCGCGCCTCGATCAGATTAAGTATATCCATGTGGTCCTCCTGTCCCCCGTTCATCATCAGGCAAACTATTGCTCCTCACTCCTAAATCCTAACTCCACTATCCACTCTCCCCTCTCCACTCTCCACACTGCCAACTGTCTACAGGCTACCCCCTCGTGAAGCAGAACCCCTTCACCTGCACCTTATCGCGCATCGCAAAGGCCACCGTCTGTTCGCCGACGAAGCGCTCCGGCAGCTTCCAGGTCTGGGCCTGGTAGGTGTTCCAGATGCTCTTCTTGTGGTAGCGCAGCCGGGCCACCCGGTGCCCGCCGTCGCGCGGGTCGCCCATCCACACGTCGATCTCCACCGGGTCGCCGCCCAGCTCGAAGATCGGTATCGTGATCTCGTCCGAGCCCACCGGGCC
>JAFYBB010000008.1 GCA_017540445.1 Clostridia bacterium
GCCCGAAGGGCCGATAGGGGACTTCTACGAATCGTTCAATTGTTTCGCAATGTAAGAGCGCCCTATCCCCCGCTTCGCGGGTACTTCCCCATTGACATGGGGAAGCTTCGTTTGTTCTGCGTTCCGCCATTGAATCGAACAAATCCCGTCAGGGATTTGCACCGCAGCTCCTCACTCCTCACTCCTCACTCCCCACTCCAAGCACGCTGTCGCAACAGCCCCTCTGCTCCCTGTACCCTTCCGGGCGGGCGCCGCATCGGCGCCCCTACGGCCAATTCCCTATTGCCTGTACCCTATTCCCTACTCCCCATCCGCCGAGAACGGCATCATCGAGAAGTCGAACGTGAATGCGGCGGGCATCTCATACCGCTTGTTCAGCTGCGGGCCGCAGCTGTTGGAGCCGATGCCGTTCTGGCGGTAGTCCAGGCAGAACACGGTGTCGCCGCAGGGCTCCAGCTCGAAGTTGTGGGCCTTGGCCTCCAGCTCCTCCTGGGTGTACAGCGAGGCGTTGAAGCTGAACTCCTCGCCGGTGACCTCCAGGCCGCCCAGCGGGCCGCTCAGGCGCACGTAGTCGCAGTTCCAGCGGCTGCCGTTCTCCTGGGGACGGATGTAGTCCTCGAACATGCCGGCCACGGTGTCCTCGTACAGGTGCTTCACGCTGGCGCGGTGCTTGTCCTTGTAGCTCTCGTAGGGGCCGTAGCCGAAGTAGGTCACGCGCGTGACCTCCCCGGGCAGGTGCATCCGCAGGCCGAAGCGCGGCAGCGCCGGGGCGCCCTGGCGCTGGGTGAGCTGGATGCTGGCGTCGATCCTGCCGTTCATGCGCACGCGCCAGGTGGCCACGCCCTCGGCGATGTTGGGCAGGCTGATGGCCCCCAGGCTGTAGCGCACGGTGATGACGGCGTCGTCGCCGGCCTCCACCCGCACGTCGTACACCCGGGGAATGGCCCGGTCGTAGCCGAAGCGCTTCCACTCCTGCTTCAGGTTCATGTCGTTGTCGGTGGGCGCGCGCCAGATGTTCATCTCCATCGGCCGATCCAGCAGGTGCAGCTGATCGTAGTTCAGTATGCGGAAGCAGCCGGTCCGCTTGCTGAACACGTAGCGGAAGTTCTCGCCCCGCAGGCTGATGTCCGTGTCGGTCTCCTGGATCTCCAGGCCCAGCACGCCCTCGGGCCGGGGCGTCAGGTCCAGCTTCTGGCGGCCGATCTGCTCGACGCCCAGCGTGTGCCCGGCGGGCACCAGCGGCCGGTCGTAGCGCTGGCGCATCTCAAAGTACACCGCGAAGGGCGCCTTCTTCAGCGGCGGCAGCGCGATGCGCAGCTCGCCCTCGCCGTGGGGCGGTATGCACAGCTGCTCCTCCGGCACCTGGCCGCGGGACACCTCGCGCCCGCCCTGGCGCACGGCGTAGTTCACGGTGATGTGCTCGTTCAGCGGCGTGAAGTCCAGCATGTTGCGGATGTCGAACACGCCGCCCTCTAAATTGACCTCCCGGATGCGGGCTGGGCGGTTCACGATCTTGAACTCCTTCAGGCCCGTGTGCGGGCGGCGGTCCGGATATACCAGGCCGTCCATGCAGAAGTTGCCGTCGTGGGGGTACTCGCCGAAGTCGCCGCCGTAGAAGTACTTGCGCTTGCCGTCCGGCGTGCGGCCCACGTCCACCGCGTGGTCGCACCACTCCCACACGAAGCCTCCGCAGTGGCCGTCGTGGCGCTCGAAGCACTGGAAGTAGTTCTCCAGGTCGCCGGGGCCGTTGCCCATGGCGTGGGAATACTCGCAGAGGATGTAGGGCTTGCCGACGCTGCCGTCCTCGAAGTAGCCGTCGATCTCCTCGATGGAGGGGTACATGCGGCTGTACAGGTCCAGGTTGTCGTGGTTGATCTCCTCGCCCGGCGGCGGGAAGGAGGCCCGCTCGTAGTGGGTCAGGCGGGAGCGGTCGTACTCCTTGGTCCAGCGCAGCGCCTCGTGCAGGTTCGCGCCCATGCCGGACTCGTTGCCCATGGACCAGATCACCACGCAGGGCCGGTTCTTGTCCCGGAAGACGTTGCGCTGCACGCGGTCCAGTATCGCCTCGCAGAAGTCCGGGTTCTGGGCGATGCGGTTGTAGTTCGCCTCGTCGTAGTCGCCGTCCCGGAACGTCACGCCGTGGCACTCCAGGTCGGCCTCGGCGATCAGATAGAAGCCGTAGCGGTCGCACATGCGGGGGAACAGCGGAGAGTTCGGATAGTGGCTGGTGCGGATGGCGTTGACATTGTGCTGCTTCATCAGCACCAGGTCCCGCAGCATGTGGTTCTCGTCCACCGCGGGGCCCACCACCGGATCGCTGTCGTGGCGGTTCACGCCGCGGAACTTCACGGCCTGGCCGTTGATCAGCACCACCTGATTGGATATGCGGATCTCCCGCAGGCCCACGAACTCGGCGATGTACTCGCCCGCGTAGCGCATCACCAGCGTGTACAGGCACGGGTTTTCGGCGTTCCACAGCTCGGCGTGGTCCAGGTGGATGTCAAAGGCGCTGTCGTAGGTGCGGCCCCGGGTCACCAGGTCGCCCTGGGGGTCGTACAGGTAGTAGTGCACCGCGTGCACCTCCGGCGCTTCGCCCCACATCTGCATGTCCACGTGGATGTCCGCCGAGCGCAGGTCCTGGGAGAGCCAGGTGTGCACGAAGTAATCGCCGATGTGCCGGGGCTCGCGGCGCAGCAGGTACACGTCGCGGAATATGCCGGAGGTGCGCAGCTTGTCCTGGTCCTCCAGATAAGTGCCGTCGCACCACTTCAGCACCAGCACCGCGACGGTGTTGTCGCCGGCGCGCACGAAATCGGTGACGTCGAACTCGCTGATGGAATGGGAGACCTGGCTGTAGCCCACGAAGCTGCCGTTGATCCACAGGTAGAAGCAGGAATCCACGCCCTCGAACACCAGCGTCCGGCGCCCCGGCTCATCGTCCACGGTGAAGTGGCGCATGTACAGGCCGCAGGGGTTCTGCACGGGCACATACGGCGGGTCGAAGGGGATCGGATAGCGCACATTGGTGTACTGGTGCCGGTCGTAGCCGTGCATCTGCCAGACGGACGGCACCGGTATGGCGTCGGCCGGCTGGTCCTCGCTGAGGAAGTCCTCCGGCAGATCCATCACGCTCTCAAAGTAGCGGAAGCGCCACTCCCCGCTGAGCAGCGTAAACCGGTCCGACCTGGTCCGAACGTCCCGGCGGGCGTCCTCCTCGTTGGAGAAGGGGATGTAGTAGGCCCGGTTGGGCAGCGTGTTCACGTGCAGTGTGTGCAGATCCTGATGATAGCCCTTCAGCGTCATGGCTCTCTTCCTTCCTTTGCGGTGTTTTACGGAGCTTCGGGGGACATGCTGCAGCCGGAGAGCTCCACGTAATCGCCCTCCGACAGGTTCAGCGCGACGGCCTCGTGCAGCACTTCAAACTTGATCAGCTGCGCCTGGGTCCCCAGCATATCGGTGTACACGCTGTAGCTGGACAGGGGCGCCCGGTCCTCCGGCGTCACGGTGTAGCGCCCCGGCGGGAGCTGCCGGCCCACCAGGTAGGCCCCCTCCCCCACACAGCCGTCCGGGCCCAGGGCCTCGGGCTCGGCGCCCAGCGGGCACACGCGCAGCTCCGAGAAGGTCACCCAGGTGCCCTTGGTCAGGCGGATGTCCGCCCGGCCGGTGACCAGCTTGTGCAGTATCAGCGCCGCGTCGGTCGACTCGCCGTTTCGGACCACCACGCTGGCGAACACGGCGTCCTCCCGCTCCAGCAGCACGTAGTCGCCCTCCGGCATGTCCTCGCCCACCAGGTAGCTGCCGTCCTCGTAGAACACCGCGGCCTCGTCGCCCTCCAGCGCGGAGATGGCCGCATCCAGCTCGGCGCGGGCCTCGTACAGCTCCTCCAGGGTCATGCCCGAGAAATCCGGGCCGGGCGTCGCCTGAGCGCCGCCCAAGGTCAGCATCAGCGCCGCCAGCGCGGCGCAAAAAACGCGTTTCATGCGCACCCCCGTGTTTTTCATTGTCACGCATATTACTATACACGAGCGGGCACAAAATGTCAACGTCTGAAAGGTTATAAGCGCGGCAGCGCCTCCGTTCCGCCGGAACGGAGGCGCTGCCGAAAGGTCCGTCATTCCTGTACGACCACCGTGGTGCCCTCGGGGCAGGTGTCGTAGATCCACTTGGCGTCCTTCACCTTCAGGCGGATGCAGCCGTGGGACGCGCGATAGCCGAGGCCGGTATCGCTGGGCCTCCCCTTCGGCTTCTCGGTGGTGTTGGAGTGGAACAGCACGCCGCCCACGATGTGGTAGGCCCACTTGGCGTAGCAGCCGAAATCCTTGAAGTAGTACCACTCGTCGCCCGTCTTGCCGCCGGCCTGGTAGGTGCCCAGGGGCGTGGGGTTCTCCTTGGTGCCGGTGGCGCAGACGAAGGTGTGGGTCGGGCCCTCAAAGGTGGAGCCCGTCCACTCCATCACGTAGACCCTCTGGTCGGACACGTCCACGATCAGCTTGTAGGGGAACACGTACTCCTCGGCCTCCTCGGCCAGTATCGAGAACAGCAGCATCTGGGTGCCGTAGTCGGCGACGCCGGTCTCCTTCAGGCCGTTCTTGCGCTGGAAGTACCTGAGGGCCATGTCGGACAGATCGCCGAACACGCCGTCCGGGTCGTAGAGGTAGCCCAGCGCGTGCAGGCGGTTCTGCACGCGCAGCGCCTCGATGCCCGAATCCCCCCGGGTGACGTTCTGGCGGTACAGCGTGAAGGGCAGCGCGCCGTTCACGTAGTCCATCACGGCGGACGTGATGGAGGCGTCCGTCAGCGGGTCGCTGGTGGGCGCGGGCGTGACCAGGGGCACGTCCTCCACCCGGGGCATGTCGTCGAACCGGCCCTCCGGGTTGGGGGTAGCGGTGGGGATCGGCGTGGGCGTGATGCCAAAGCCGGGGTTCAGGTCGGCCATGTAGGCCTTGAAGTTGCGGATGGCCTCCTCGGTGCGCGAGCCGGTCTGGCCGTCCACCACGCCGCTGTAGAAGCCCCACAGGCCCAGCATGCTCTGCACCTTGTTGAGCTCGCCGCCGAACATGCTGTCGTCGGACAGCGCCACCACCAGGGTCGACACGTCGGAGTACAGCTTTTTCTGGGTCTCGTCGTCGGCGACGCCCGTCTCCGGCAGGTTGTTGTTCCGCTGGAACGCCAGCACGGCGTTCTGGGTGTCCTCGCCGTACACGCCGTCCGCGGGCGTGCGCAGGTAGCGCAGCTCGATCAGCCGGTTCTGCAGAAACACGATGTACGCGGTGCTGTCCTCGCCGTCCCGGTCGCCCAGCCTGAGCGTGGGGTACTTGCCCGACGCCGCCGGCTGCACCGCCGGCGCGCTGCTGCCGGAGCCGCCGGCGCTGCCCGAGCCGAACAGCGCCTCCTGGGCGGAGATCGCCAGGGCGCTCTGGCACAGCATCGCCATGAGCAATACAGGGATGATCAGCTTGAACCATGCGCGTCGCATTGGGTTTTCGCACCTCCGTCACCGGCGCAGAAGGCCGCAGTGTGTATGTATTGGTATTATAACCCTGCCGCTGGGATTTACCATGGCGATTCATTTAAGATTGTGTTGTTTGTCACATTTGCGCCACATCGGTCGGGGCCGGGGCGACGATCACCGCGTCGCCGCTCTCCACCACGGCAAACCGGCAGCCCGAGAGCACAAGCGCCGCCAGCAGCAGAAGCGCCGTCAGGACCGCGCGTTTCACAGGGCAACCCTCCCGTCAAAGAGAAAACCGCCGCGGACGCGCAGGCGCCCGCGGCACAGTCGTTTGGTTTGGATTACGCGAAGGGGTTCTCGCTCTTGTAGTACACGCCCTTGGGCTGGTTGAAGCTGATCTTCTCGATGCCCAGGTACTTGAGGACCTCGAAGATCGCCTTGCCGGCATGGCCGAAGGCCACGGCGCCGTGATGCGGATAGCCGTCCCCGATCAGCACGTGGCGATAGAAGCGGTTCATCTCCGGGATCGCGAACACGCCGATGCCGCCGAAGGACTGGGTGGCCACGGGCAGCACCTCGCCCTGGGCGATGTAGGCCTGCAGCACGCTGTCCTTGTTGCCCTGGAGGCGGTAGAAGGTGATCTTGCCGGGCGCGATGTCGCCCTCGAGGGTGCCGCGGGTGATGTCGGGCTCTCCGCCGCCCTCAAGGCCGCGGTTCATGATCAGCTGATACTTCATGGTGCCCTTGGTCAGGCGGCACATCGGGGTGTTGCCGCAGTGGAAGCCCATGAAGGTCTCGTTGTGGCGATAGTCGAACTTGCCCTTGATGCTCTTTTCGTACATGTCGGCGGGCACGCTGTTGTTGATGTCCAGCAGCGTCACGGGCTCGCCGGTCACGCAGGTGCCGATGTACTCGGACAGCGCGCCGTAGATGTCCACCTCGCAGGCGGTGCAGATGCCCATGGCGGTCAGGCGGCTGTTCACGTAGCAGGGCACGAAGCCGAACTCGGTCTGGAACGCCGGCCAGCACTTGTTGGCCATGACCACGTACTTGCAGGTGCCCTTGTTGGCCTCGATCCAATCCAGCAGGGTCAGCTCATACTGGGCAAGCCTGGGCAGTATGCCGGGCATCTTGTTGCCCTCGCCCAGCTCCTCCTCCATCTCCTTGATCTTGGCGGGGATGCGGGGGTCGTTGGCGTGCTCCTTGTAGGCCTTCAGCAGGTCCAGCTCGGAGTTCTCCTGCACGTTGACGCCCAGCTTGAACAGCGGCGCGATGGGCGCGTTGCAGGCCAGGAAGTCGAACGGACGCGGGCCGAAGGTGATGATCTTCAGGCCCTCGAGGCCCAGCAGCGCGCGCGCGATGGGCGCGAAGTCGATGATCTCGTTGGCGCAGTACTCGGCGTCGCCCACGGGATACTCGGGGATGTAGGCCTTGATGCCGCTGAGCTTCAGGTTGTAGGAGGCGTTCAGCATGCCGCAGTACGCGTCGCCGCGATCCGCGGACAGCACGCCGATGTCCTCCTCGACCGCCGCGATGTACATCACGGGACC
>JAFYBB010000125.1 GCA_017540445.1 Clostridia bacterium
AGCCACACAATTATATTTGCGCATTTTTTACTTTTCAAGCACATATGTGTTAATAATGTCAAGCCCTATCCCCCCTGCGTCAACCCGGCAGCATGGGCAGGGGGCATCATTCTGTATATCGGCATGGGGGGGGGCCAAAATCAGGGGGACGGTTCTCTGTGTCAATGACACAGAGAACCGTCCCCCTGATTTTGGGCGGGTGATGATTGACAGCCCTTTGCGGCTGTAGTATCATTATCTTATTGACCGCGGATGCGCAAACATCCATGAGGAGCCGGAGGGAGTTCCATGCTTTCACAATACCTGATGATCGGCGAGATCACCAAGCCCCAGGGCGTGCGGGGCGAGGTCAAGGTGCGGCCCTGCACCTGCGACCCGGATCGCTTCGAGGGGCTCGGGACCGTGTATATCGAAAAAGACGGCGGCTACGAACCGCTGAACATCCGCGTGAACCGGCTGGGAACGGACGCGGTGTTCATGAACGTCGAGGGCGTGACGGACCGGGACGCGGCCCAGAAGCTGCGGGGCACGCGGCTGTACATCGACCGGGCCCACGCCGTGGCGCTGGACGCGGACAGCAACTTCATCACCGACCTGTACGGCCTGCGGGGCGTCGCCGACGACGGGCGCGACCTGGGCAAGCTGACCGACGTGATGCAGCCCGGCGGCAACGACGTGTACGTGTTTGACGGCCCGCTGGGCGAGGTGCTGGTGCCGGCGTTGAAGAGCGTTGTCCTGCGGGTCGATCTCGAAAAGGGTGAGATGCTGCTTTCCGG
Source organism: Clostridia bacterium (assembly GCA_017540445.1). GTDB lineage: Bacteria > Bacillota > Clostridia > Christensenellales > Aristaeellaceae > UBA2862. The sequence goes on from JAFYBB010000125.1 coordinate 777, forward strand.
CAAGCGCCTGGATGAGGTGGCGGTGTTCGATGAGGATTAAGGTATTCACGCTGTTCCCGGAGATGCTGCGGCCGGTGCTCTCCCAGTCCATACTGGGCAGGGCCATTGCCGCCGGGCTGATCGAGGTCGATCTGATCGACATTCGCGAATACTCCGCCGACAAGCACCGCAACACCGACGACTACCCCTTTGGCGGCGGCGCGGGCATGGTGATGACGGCCCAGCCCATCGTGGACGCCTTCGCGGCCAACCTGCCCGAGCCCTACGGCGGCAGGCGCATCTACCTGTCGCCCCGGGGCCGCGCGCTGAACCAGCGCGTCGTGGAGGCGCTGGCGAAAGAAAAGGAGCTGGCGCTGCTGTGCGGCCACTACGAGGGCGTGGACCAGCGGGCGCTGGACGCGGTGATCGACGAGGAGCTGTCCATCGGCGACTACGTGCTGACCGGCGGCGAGCTGGGCGCGCTGGTGGTGATCGACGCGGTGGCGCGGCTGGTCCCCGGCGTGCTGGGGTCGGACGAATCCCCGGAGGACGAGAGCTTTTCCACGGGCCTTCTGGAATACCCCCAGTACACCCGCCCGGCCGATTTTCGCGGGCAGCAGGTCCCAGGCGTGCTGACCGGCGGCAACCACGCCGACATCGAGGCCTGGCGGCGGGAGCAGTCGCTTGAACTGACACTCACGCGCCGGCCGGAGCTTCTGGACGCCGCGCCGCTGACCGACGCGGACCGGGCCATGCTCGCTCGCCTGCGGCGCGCGCGCCAGGTCGAGGCGCAGCTGGACGGCATTCCCCTGAAGCGCATGGGCCTGCAGGCCGCCGACCTGTTCCCGAAGGCCTGGTTCAACGCCTTCGTGCCCGCGGAAAACCGGAAGGCGGCAAAGCGCCAGTGCTTCTCCGGGCGGCGGCACGTGGGCTGGCTGTGGCAGGCGTTTTCGATGGGGTTCATACCCCAGTTCGACGAGGGCGAGGCCGCCCGGCAGAATTGGCGGGAAGCACAGCCCGCCGCCTGCAGGCTGTACCTGCCGGACGACGGGCTGCTGTTTGAAGCCGAGAATTCTGCGATGCTGACGCCGCAGGCCCTCTCCCCCCTCGGCCACTTCATGCTGGCCGACGCGGCGCTGACATGCACGTATGTCGAGACCGGCAGGGCCGGAAAGGGGCCGTATTCCCACAAAGTTTAACACAAAAAGCCCCTTGTGCTCCCCCGCCCTTCGTGCTATAATAGTCAAGTTGAATTCGGACGGTCCTCTGTGGCGCATGCCAGTATGAACGCCCTGGTGAGGAAAGGAGGAACATCCCATGAATGAGATCATCCGTTCCATCGAGAGCGCCCAGCTCAAGCAGGACATCCCCCAGTTCGCGGTCGGCGATACCGTTCGCGTTCAGGTGAAGGTTGTCGAAGGCTCCCGCGAACGTCTGCAGGCCTTTGAGGGCGTGGTCATCGCCCGCCGCAACGGCTCTGTCCGCGAAACGTTCACCGTTCGCCGCAATTCCTACGGCGTCGGCGTCGAGCGCACGTTCCCGCTGCACAGCCCCCGCATCGATAGCATCAAGGTCATTCGCCGCGGCAAGGTCCGTCGCGCGAAGCTGTACTATCTGCGCGAGCGCAGCGGCAAGGCGGCCAAGGTCAAGGAAAGAACCTGATTTCCAGACCACATTCGGGAATCGCTCTGGCGGTTCCCTTTGTTTTTAAAGCTCTGAAAGGTTTTCCCATGAACGAACGCATCAACTGGTATCCCGGCCACATGGCCAAATCCCGCCGCCTTTTGCAGGATCAGCTGCGGGCGGTGGACGCGGTGATCGAGCTGTGCGACGCCCGCGCGCCGCAGGCCACCCGCAACCCGGACCTGCAGCGCCTGACCCGGGACAAGACGCGCATACTGGTGCTCAACAAGGCCGACCTGGCCGACGACGCCCAGACCGCCCGCTGGCTGGAGCGCTTCCGCCGGGAGGGCCTTACGGCCATGCGCTTCAATTCCAACGGCGGCAAGGTGAAAGACATACTGGGCCGCATCGAAACGGCCTCGAAGCCCGCGCTGGAGCGCTACGCCGCCCGGGGCGTGCGCAAAACGGTGCGCTTCATGGTCATCGGCATTCCCAACGTCGGAAAGTCCACCTTCATCAACCGGCTGCACGGCTCCGCCATCGTGAAGGCCGGCGACCGGCCCGGCGTCACCCGCGCCAACCAGTGGGTCAAGCTCGGGCCGTTCCTGGAGATCCTGGACACCCCCGGCATGCTGCCGCCGCGCCTGGACGACCAGGCGGGCGCGCGGCTGCTGGCGTACCTGGGCTCCATCCGCGACGAGATCATGGACGCCGAGGACCTGGCCGGCGGGCTGATGGCGCTGCTGAACGAGCTGAACCCGGCCGCCCTGCGCGCCCGGTACAAGCTGCCCGAGAACTGCGGCGGCGCGCCTCACGCGCTGTTGGAGGCCGCCTGCAGGGGCCGGGGCTGGCTGCTTTCCGGCGGGCGCTGCGACACCGTCCGGGCCGCCGCGCTGGTGCTGGACGAGTTCCGGGCGGGCAAGGTCGGCAAGATCACGATCGAGAGGGCTTGACGATGCAGAACGACGCGCCCCGCAAAAAGCGGGAGACCCCGGAGGAAAAGCTCCTCCGGCTGACCCAGATCGAGCGCGGCCTGTGGGCCGAGGGCCTGGCGGTGGCCGGCATCGACGAGGTGGGCCGAGGCCCGCTGGCGGGGCCGGTGGTCACCGCCTGCGTGTGCATTCCCAGGGACAGGCTGGTCTTGGGCGTGGACGATTCCAAGAAGCTGTCCGAGAAGCGGCGGGAGGCCCTGTATCCCCTGCTGCTGGCGGCGGCGGACTACGCCGAGACCTGCTTCATCGGCCCGGACGTGATCGACGAGATCAACATACTGCAGGCCACCCGGCGCGCCATGGAGACGTGCGCGGCGGGCTTTGGCGGCGACATGGTGCTGATCGACGCGGTGCAGGGGCTGAAGCTGCCCTGCGAAGCCCGGTCGCTGATCCACGGGGACGCGCTGAGCTACATGATCGGCGCGGCCTCCATCGTGGCGAAGGTGGCCCGTGACCGGTACATGATCGAGCTGGACGCCAAATACCCGATGTACGGCTTCGCCCGCAACAAGGGCTACGGCACCGCCGAGCACATCGCCGCGCTGAAAAAGTACGGTCCCTGCCCGGAACACCGGCGCAGCTTCATCGGCGGCATATTGGGAGAGGGCCATGAATAAGCGGCAGTTCGGCAGCGAGGGCGAGGCCGAAGCCCGCGCGTTCCTTCAGCGCAGGGGCGCGAAGATACTGGAGATGAACTACCGCCGCCCCACCGGCGAGATCGACATCATCGCCCGGCACAAGAAGGTATTGCTGTTCGTGGAGGTCAAGCGCCGCTCGTCCCTGCGCTTCGGCAGGCCCTCCGAGGCCGTGGACCGCGCCAAGCAGGCCCACATACTGCGCACGGCCCAGCTGTACCTGCAGGAAAAGCGGCTGCAGGACGCGAAGGTGCGCTTTGACATCATCGAAGTACTGCCCGGCGAGATTCGCCACATCGAAAACGCCTTCGACGCAGGGGCGATCCTCTGACCGCCCGCGCCGAAGGCGCTTTTTTATTCCGCGGGGCTCACCGACATTTCAAAGCCCTTCTCCCGGCAGTAGCGCTCCGCGGCGCTGCCCTCGATCACCTCGAAGCCGGCCTTGCAATCGCCGGGGAAGGCGTCGTCGGCGATGCGCTCCAGGCTCGCGGGAAGCGTCACCCGGTTCAGCGACGGACACATGTCAAAGGCGTGGGTCTGTATGGACTGAACGCCCTCGCTCAGCTCGACCTCCCGCAGCCGGATGCATCCGGCGAAGCAGGCCGCCGGTATGTCGTGGATGATCGCCGGAACGGTCAAATGGACCAGCGTGTCGCACCGGGAATAGGCCCCGGGCGCAAGGCCGCTCACGACGCGCCCGCCCAGCACCATGGGCACGGACACGCGCTCCTCGCTGCCGGTATAATCCTTGACGACGGCGAAGTATTGGCCGTCGAGCGCGTACCGGTAATCTCCGTCCTTCTGGTCGTCATCGCCTTCGGACCGCCTGAAGATCTCGGTAAAGTCGGTGATGTGCAGCACGCGCACCGCGCGCCGCAGGTCCATCCCGACGCGGCCGCGCAGCGTCGACGCGCCCGTCGCCAGCAGCGCGCAGATCGCGATCCAGCAGATACCGGCGAATATCAGACCGCCGCCGCTCTTGGGCGCTTTCTCCCGCTCCAGGTGGAACCGCTCCGGAGCGTCCGGGTCGTAGCGTACCTCGACACTCGTGCCCACCGGGAGCGCGGCCAAACCGGCGTCGGCGCACGCCCGGCGGTGGACGGCGCCCTCCGCGGTGAACTCGACCACGGGCCGCGCCGGGCCCTTCTTCGATTGGGCGATTTCGACGATCGTGCCGGTGGCGCGCCCGCGCTCACGCTCCTCCCGATCCGTCAGCGCCCGGCGCCGGCGCAGGCCCTTCACAAGCGCGACCCAGCCCGCCGCGGAAAGCACGACAAACCACACCAGCGCGTTCAGCTGCATGTTCTCCATACCCGTCCGCCTCCTCTGTCGATTCCAAAGCCGCCGATTCCGGCGCACTGCCAATATCGGGACAGGACGCCCGGCCATTGCCATGCGCTTGTCGCCATTATAACAGATGAACAGGCCTTTCTCAATCCAAAATTCGCCAAATCGGGCCGCCCATCCCAAACTACTCCCCTTTTTCGGCCTGTTTTTTTGCCAAAGGGCTTGTTTCATTTGTGTAAATCGGTGTATAATGGTCTAAAAGAGGCGGGGCGCGCCCATGCGCCGCGCTCTGAAAAGGAGGCTTCACCATGCGCAAATGGATATCCCTGTTGATGGCGTTCCTGTTGCTCGCAGCCGTCCCCGGCGCGTTGGCCGAGGGCGCGGTCCCCTTCACCTGCGACCAGCAGGGCTACGCCACGCTGGTCGATCCCAGCTGGCGGTGCGAATGGCAGGACGGCGACGGCGTGTACTATCACTTCACCGACAACAACATGCCCTATGTGCTGGCGTGGTTCAACGCCACGGACAGCCGGGTCACCGACGGCGACGCCTTCCTGGACGAGGAGCTTCCCGAGCTCCAGGAGCTCTACGGCAAGAACGGCGGGGTGTCCCTCGTCCGGCACGGCGAATTCTCCGTGGGCGGCAGGCCGGTATCGGCGGCGGACGTGCAGTACCGCAACAGCCAGGGCATACCGATCTACCTGCTGATCGTCGTGGACGTGCGCGACGACTTTACCGTTACGTTCCGCTGCCGCTATCTTGAAGAGTCCGGCCGCCGGCAGGTGCTGGACGCGCTGGATCTGATCGACGCCAATCTGCGCCTGACCGGCGGCGCCGAAGCGCCCGCGCCTCAGACCGAGGCCCCGACGCAGGACGGCGCGGCGCAGCCGCTGGCCTTCGCGGTGACCGACGTCGCGCAGGGCGGCATGGTCATGGGCCGGTGCACCGCGCCCGTGGGCTATCAGGTGACCGGCAAGGCGACCTGCAGCGTGATGGAGCTCGGCGCGGGCAATCCGTGGCTGCTGCAGGTGGCGGCCTTGTCCCCCGACGGCACGACGCTGCTGACGTACACCTCGCCCCGCAACTTCATGGCCAGCGCCGACGGCGAGACCCCCGACGAGCAGTTCAATTCCGACTACTTCACCCCGATGCTGCACTACGTGACCGCCGGCGAATACTGCGATTACTGGGCCGCCAAGCTCAACTCCGGGGCCAGCCGCATCGAATTGGTGGAGGAAAACACCTACCCCGAGCTGCAGTCCATGCTGCGCCGCCGGGAGCAGGAAGTGATGCAATCGCATTCAAGCCTGCTCGGCGGCGTCGGGCTCAGCATCGACAAGGCGGCCGCCACCATCGCCACGCGCCGCTATCGCGTCGAGGCGAACGGCGTGACCTGCTGCTTCTGCGTCACCGCCGCCACACAGGGCGCGTGGTACACGGCGTCGATGCCGGGGATCTACGTGAACATCGTCAACAAGTACATCCTGTGGGATGTGCCCTGCGTGTACACGATGTCCTGCCCCGAGGCGAACGCCGCCGAGGGCATCGCCGCCTTCACGGTCTTCTCGGAGAACACCTCCGTCAGCGACCAGTTCATGCTGGCCAACCAGCGGCTGTCCAACGAGCTGTGGAACATCATCACCGGCCGCGGCGCGACCTATGGCGACCAGTACAGCGACCAGGTGATGAAGGAGGAGACCGCCAAGGGCGACGACTATGACGGGGAGCGCTTTTCGGACTACCTGTTCGACCAGAACGACTACACGCTGTCCGACGGCAGCCACGTGAAGGTCTCCACCGCCTACGACTACGTGTACGAGGGCGACAACGGCACGATCTACTACTCAGACAGCGCCTTTGCCCAGCCCGGCGGCAGCACCCAGCTGTACCCGAATCGATGAGCTGAAAAGGCGGCGCCATGCGGAAACGACCGATGCATAAAGGGAGGAATCAAGCCATGAAGAAACTGCTCGCTTGCCTGCTCGCGCTGGCGATATTCGCGCTGCCCGCGCTGGCGGAGCCGAGGTCTTACCTCGATTACACCGACGACATACTCGAGGACGGCAGCCCCATCTACTACTTCATGGAGCTTTCGCTGAAGCTGCCCGCCGAATGGCGGGGCAAGGTGTTCGCGATGGCGGAGGACAGCGGCGTCGGCTTTTACCAGAGGGCCAGCTATGACGCCTTCCAGGCCGACGGCCTCGACGGCGGCGGGTTTCTGTTCAGGCTGGGCTGCAGCGTGAACCACAGCTTCGACCAGCTGCCCTCGTTCAGATACCTGGGCTTCAGCGAGGAATCGGCCCTGAACTACTACCTGGAGCTGCCCTCGGACTATCGCGCCTACGGCGGCGACGAGGCGCGGGCGGAGTACGACGCCATGTTCGCCCAAATCGACGACGTGGTCGAAAACGCCGCCTTCTACGCGGACCAGACCCAGCCCGAGCCGCAGGCCCAGGCGCAGGACGATTCCGCGGCGCAGGGCGTGACGCTGGAGCAGGCCCGCTACCACTTCGAGCACAACGCGCTGCCGCGGTACTTCTACGACGACCCCGCCAATGTGATCGACGTGCTGAGCCAAAACGGCGTCTACCGGCTCTGGAAGGCCTTCGCCGATGAAAACGGCATCGCGTATCCCTATACCGCGGAGGATTGCCATGAGGTCCTGTTCAGCGCGGACGACGGCGCGACGGTGTTGCTGCTCCTGCTGCCCAAGCCGGAGGCCAACACGCTTTGCTACCGGATCTACATGGTCCACAAGCCGTCCTCGGGCGCAGCGGGCTACTACACGGTGGAGTACGACAATCTCCTGGGCGATGACGCCTTCCTGTGCGGCTGGTCGGCGGAGCATGAACACGCGAACTACGGCGGCGCGTGGAGCACGGGCAGAGCCCTCGCCGGCGATGAGCTGGAGCTGCTGGCCGAGGCGCAGCAGGTGGCCGCTCTGGCGGGCGTATCGACGGCACTGACCTGCGCCGAAAGCGCCGGTCCTACCGGCGGCGAGACGGATAACCTGGCCCTGATCGAGTGCCCGCAGCTGGGCTTTTCCACGATGGCCGACCCCGCCCTGACCTGGGAATACGAGGAGGGCACCGGCGTCTACATCTACGCGGAGACCGCCGGCAGCATCCCCTACGCGATCGTCTACCGCACCGGGGACGTGATCGCCGAGCCGATGGAGTACATCCGCGAGCAGTTCACGCCCCACATGCAGCAGCAGTACGGCGAGGACCTCATCGCCGTCAACGAGCTCGAGGACTATCAGATCGGCGGCAAGCACCTGCCCGCCGGGCTGTACACCTACCTGGTCCAGGGCCACCTGATCGACATGCTGCGCCTGTACGACGTGTCGGAGCGCGGCACCGCCATCTACACGGCCAAGTACGTCGACGCCCACGGCGAGGCCACGCTGAAGATCCTGGATACGGCCATCCGCACCTACAGCGCCGAATGACCCCGGCCCGCGCGCCGGTTCCATCCGCCCCCTGTCTTCGGGCGGATGGAATTTCTTTGTCAGGCAGGAATTCAGGCCGCCGGCGTGGAAAATATATTGGTCAACGCCAAGCATTCCAAGGAGTTCCGAACATGAAGAAAGCGCTCTGCGCCCTCGCGGTGCTCATGCTGATACTGTCCCTCGGCCAGCTCGCGCTGGCGGAGGGCGACAACCTGTTGACCAACGGCGATTTTTCCGACGTGAACGGCGATCTGCCCCGGGGCTGGCGGCGCGACATGTGGCTGACCGACGCCGGGGTCAGCGTGCTGACGGTGGACGAGGACGGGTACGAGGGCAACTGCGTGACCGTCACCAACGTGGACGAGAACGACGCCCGCTTCGCCCAATCCGTGAAGGTAAAGCCGGACACGCTCTACCGCATATCCGGCATGATCCGCGCCCAGGGCTGCGACGAGGGCGGCTACGGCGCGTCGCTGTCCCTGGAGAACGTGTTCGTCTACACAGACGCCGTGTACGATACCGGCAGCGAATGGCAGTACGTGGAGATGTACGGCCGCACCGGCCCGGACCAGACCGGCATGACGGTGTTCGCCCGCATCGGCGGCTACGGCACGCTGGCCAGGGGCCGCGCCAGCTTCGACAATATAGAGGTCGTCGAGCTGGACGAGGCCCCGGAGGGCGCGGTCGTCAACGCATTCTACCGCGAAGTCACCTACGACGACGATGATGACGATGACGAC
>JAFYBB010000009.1 GCA_017540445.1 Clostridia bacterium
CCGGCACGTTGCCGTCAAACAGGAGGCTTCGCAGCAGGCTCCGCGATTCCCTGTGCTCGATGGTGGTCAGCGCCGTCATGGCCACGCGGCTCAGCCGGCTGTTGTCCGTGCTGACCGCCCAGCGAACCAGCTGCCTGAAGCCCGGGTCGTCCCGCCAGCGCTCCTCCAGCTTTTCATAGCCCTGGGAGAGCTGGTCCACCAGCGCCTTCAGCCGCTCGGAGAACTCCTCCGCGGGCACCTGATAGTCGTAGGACAGCCGGTAGCGGTCCAGCCGGTGCGAAAGCGCCGCCCTCTGGTAGAAATCGGCGATGCTGTCGTCCGGGTCGATCCGAAGTATGCGGGCCCAGCAGCGGGCCACGCGCGCGTCGGGCGTGCCGGTGCGCTTGAGCGCCACCGCGCGCATGTGCAAAAGCTCCCGGTCAAAGGGCGTCTGGCTGAGCGCCAGGCGCGCGTACTCGGCCACCCGGTTGTCCATGCCCATCTCGCCCAAGGCGTAGATCATCAGCCGCAGGTCCTGCCCCTCCGGCTTTTCGGCGGCCGCCCTGTCGATCAGGGCCTCCGCGGCGGCGCGGTCGCCCGCCAGCGCGTACACCTGGGCGCTGACGCTCAGCGCGCGGACGGAGGGCGGATACCCGCCGGACGCCCGCTCGGCCTGCTCCAGCGCCTTTTTTCGGTCGCCGGCGATGAACAGCGCCATGCCGTACAGCGCGCGCATGTCGTACTGCTCCGAGGCCAGGCCCAGCGAGCGCTCGAACAGGCGGCACGCCTTGTCGTACTGGCCCGCCTTCATGGCCTCGCAGGCGCGGGAGGCGATGCACGCCGCCCGGTGGAGTCTGCGGTTCGCGGGATGGGTGATCTCGGTGAAGTAGTCCAGCTCCGCGACCAGCTGGCGCACCTCCTCCACCCGGGCCCCTTCGGGGTCCCGGTGGCGGTACAGCCTCAGCGACTCGCGCGCGCCGGTGATGTCGTTCATGTACAGCTGGTTGAGCGCCAGGCCGTAGTAGCATTCGGCGGGCCCGTTCTCCTCCGCCAGCATGTCCAGCAGCAGCCGGGCGGACTGCTCGTGGCAGCCCATTTCGCAGTAGAGCTCCGCCAGGTCGAGCCGGTATTCCGGATTGTCCGGCGACTGCTCCACCGCGCTGCGCATCAGCTCCAGCGCGTCCATGATGTTGTTGTCCTGGCGGTTCAGCATCGCGCGGTGATGCGCGTAGGCCGGGGACCGCTTGAATGAAACCACTTTCGGATTCTTGGCCATTGCTTCTCCTCTTTGGGATGGCGTTTCAGTTTGCGGGCGCCGTGGCGGAGGCCAGCAGTTGCCTCAGGTCGTCCTCGCTGAACACGTAGCGCTTGTTGCAGAAGTGGCAGTCCACCTTCGCGCCGTGCTGGGTGGCGATCATGTCGCTCAGCTCGTCCCTGCCCAGCGTGATCAGCGCCTTCTCCACGCGCTGCCGGCTGCAATCGCAGGCATAGCGCGTGTCCCTGCGCTCCAGGACCTGTGGCTGCAGGTGCGTCAGCAGCTGATCCACCGCGCCCTCCAAATGATATTCCTTCATTGTGCCCGATATATCCATAAACATGCCGGCGCTGGCCTCCACGGACCGTATTGCCGCCTCGCTGGCCCCCGGCAGCATCTGCACGATCAGCCCGCCGGCGGACTCCACCTTCTCCCCGCTGACCAGCACGCCCAGCGACACCAGCGACGGCGTCTGCTCGGAGGCGGTGAAGTACATCGCGAAGTCCTCCGCGATCTCGCCGGAGACCAGGTTCACCTGGCCCACGTAGGGCTCCCGCAGCTTCAGGTCCTTGATGACCGTCAGCCTGCCCTCGCGCCCCACGGCCGCGCCGACGGGCAGCTTGGGCCCCGTGCGCGGCAGGTCCACGGCGGGGTTGTCCACATAGCCCTTCACGGTGCAGTTCGCGTCCGAAACCGCCAGCACCGTGCCGATGGGGCCGCCGCCGCGTATGGACGCCGTGACGCTCTCGTCTTTCCCCTTCAGCATGCTGCCCATCATGGCCGTGGCCGTCAGCGTGCGCCCCAGCGCCGCCGCGGCGATCTTGGAAAGCCCGTGGATCTCCCTGGCGCGCTGGACCATTGCCGTGCTCTCGATCAGTATCGCCCGGGCCTGCCCTTCGAGCAGCGATATGTGAAGTATGCCGTCCTGTCTCATGCAATCCATAGGGTTTACTCCTTCTACAGTCTGACCGCGGTCATGTGGATGCGCTGCGCGTTCGCGTCCGGTGCGTCAAGCGTCCTGTCGCCGTACACGCGCACCCGGGTGAAGCCGTACTGCGCAAGCAGCGCCTCCAGCCGGTCCGGGTCGTGGGCCTTCTGCACGTGCGTCTCGTCGAAGCGGCGGTAGCGGCCGTCGGCCTCGCGGACGAAGAAGGTCAGGTCCATGGTCGCGGTCTTGTCGTTTTCATCGTAGCGGTTGGCCCACAGATAGGTCACGTCGTCCCGGTCCTCGCCGAACAGGCCGTTCCCCAGGGTCTCCCGCAGCTTCTTCTCGGTGGAGAAGTCAAAGGCCAGCGCGCCGCCCGGCCGAAGCGCCTCATGGGCCCGTTCAAAGAACCGCGCGACACGCTCGCCTGTGAGCAGGTAGTTCACGCCGTCGCAGGCGCACACCAGCGCGTCCACGGGCCTGGGCAGGGTCAGCGCGCACATGTCCTGTTCCACGAACATCACCTGCACGCCGAAGCGGCGTGCCTTCTCCTGGGCCCGGGCCAGCATCTCGCCGGACAGGTCCGCACCGGTGACGCGGATGCCCCGGCGGGCGAACCGCACCGACATGGAGCCGGTGCCGCAGGCGCAGTCGCACAGCTTTGCAGGTTCTACGCCGGCGTCGCGGAGCAGCTTCAGGTACCAGTCTGCCCAGCCGTCGTAATCCACATCATCCATCAGCGCGTCGTACAGATCGGCGAAGGCCCCGTAGGCGGACATCGGCGCTCACCTCCGTTGCGTTGGGAGTCATACATACAACACCATTATGTATTGTAACACATCCGAGCGGCAATTTCAATTCCGAAACGCGCAATATCACTCGCCGAAGGCGAATATCACTCTGCGTCAGCCGAATATCACTGCGAAGCATATCACTCGCGGCAGGCGAATATAACTGAAAGAAACCTGATTTGATGTCAAATCAGGTTTCTTTCCTGGCAGGGGCAGTAAGATTCGAACTCACAACAAAGGTTTTGGAGACCCACGTGTTACCATTACACCATGCCCCTTTGTTCTCGCGAACACACGTTATTATAACCGATGGCGCCTTGAATGTCAATACTCATTTTGTGTTAATCGACGGTGCCCAAATGTTAACGAAATAAATTATTCCGGTTCCTTGACTAAATAGGCGGAACGATGTATAGTTATATTGTTGAGTACGGATGTGACTGAAACAGTATTCGTACTAAATATGGAATGGAGTGGAAGAGTTGTATAAAAGGCAGCATGGCCAGAACGGAAAGTATCAGATCGGTAACGAGTACGTCAGTCAGGGTGTCGAAAATATTCTGCAAGCAGTCTCCGCGGCGACCAACGATCCCGCATTATCCAAGAGTGTCTACTTCGGCCCCACCGCCCTGACCCACATCAAGCGGCTGATCGAAATGGGCGGTTCGATCATCACCGACACGTTGCTGGTCGCCAACGACATCGACGACAGCCTGCTTGGCAACAACGGCGCCCGCATCATCTGCTTCATCGACGATCCGCAGGTGGTGCTCCTGGCGGAGCAGCGCCACGTGACCCGGGCCGAGGTGGCCGTGGACTGCGGCCTGGCGATCCCCGGGCCCAAGCTGATGGTCGTCGGCAGCGCCCCCGCGGCGATCAACCGCATGCTCACCCGTCGGCAGCACGAGCCGATGAGCGACGTCTGCGTGCTGGCCGCCCCCACCGGCTTTGCAAGCGTGGTGCAGATGAAGGAGCGCCTGCTGGACAGCGACCTGAACGCCATCGTGGTCCGCGGCAAGAAGGGCGGCGTGGGCGTCACGGTATCGCTGGTGAACGCGATACTGCGCGAGATCGTGGAATCCCCGGCAAATTGACCTACATAGAGCACGCGGGCGGCGCGTCTTCCCTTTCGGAGGACGCGCCGCCCGTGTTTTTTGTTCTTCACGTTTTCTTGTGGGGATTCCCCTCTCAGGCGCTGCGCGCAGGTTCAAACCGTTCCCGGGGGGATTCCCCTCTCAGGAGCTTCGCGCCAGCTCTCCCCGTGCCCGGGGCGAGACAAGATACCGCGCGGGTGCGTTGACCTTGAACTCCGTACTATCCCCCTTGCCTCGCCCCCGTGAGGGGGAGAGGTGCCCGTAGGGCGGAGAGGGGGCTCCTCGCCCGCCGCGTAAGACAAGCC
>JAFYBB010000126.1 GCA_017540445.1 Clostridia bacterium
GATTGAGATGAAGCGTTTGATGGCATTCCTGCTGATGACCCTGCTGCTCTGCGCCTTCACGTTAGGCTTTGCTGAAGAGAAGGCCTCCGGGATTCTCGTGGTGGTCTTTTCCCGGTCGGGAGAGAATTACAATGTGGGCGTTGTTGAGGAGGGTAACACGTCAAAGATGGCCAAAATCATCGCTGACCAGACCGGAGCGGACCTTTTCGCCATTGAACCGGTGGTGCCCTATCCGATGGACTATGACGACATGCTTCCATTGGCAACGAAGGAGAAGGAAGAGGACGCCCGCCCGGAATACATCGGCGATGTTTCCCACTGGGATCGATACGATACAGTGTTCATCGGCTATCCGATCTGGTGGGGCGGTATCCCCAACATCGTATATACCTTTATTGAAGCCCACGACTTCACCGGAAAGACCGTCATTCCCTTCAACACCCACGAAGGCAGCGGCCAGGCGGGTACCCAGGCGGACATCGAAAGCCGCTTGCCCGGCATCGCTGTGCTGCAAGGGCTCGCGGTACGCGGAGCAACAGCGCAAAACGACGCGGAAGCTACGGAGCAGGCAGTGGCAGAGTGGCTGAAAGGCCTTGGACTGATTCAGTAGGGAGGAGCACCATGAACAAGGAGGTCATGATCGTCACCGGCGCGGGTCAGATCAGCATGGCGATTGCACGCCGGATCGGATACGGAAAGAAGATCATCCTGGGCGACAAGCGCCTCGATCATGCAGATGCAATCGCCAGAATCATGAACGAAGCCGGTTTTGACGTCGTTCCCTTTGGGATGGATCTGTCCAGCAGGGAGAGCATACTCGCCATGATCACCGAGGCGCAAAAGTATGGCGGGATCAGGTATCTGGTCAACGGCGCGGGCGTGTCGCCCAGCCAGGCGCCCATCGAGGTCATTTTGAAGGTCGACCTGTACGGCACCGCCGTGCTGCTGGAGGAAGTGGGCAAGGTGATCGCGGAGGGCGGCTGTGGCGTTACAATTTCCAGCCAATCCGGCTGGCGCATGCCCCAGCTGACGGCGGAGGAAGACCGACTGCTGGCCACCACACCAACGGAAGACCTGCTGAAGCTCCCGCTTCTGCAAAAGGGGAATATCCGGGACGCCCTGCACGCCTACCAGCTGGCCAAGCGCTGCAACGAAAAGCGCGTCATGGCGGAGTGCGTCAAGTGGGGGCAGCGGGGCGCACGGCTGAACGATATCGCGCCAGGCATTATCGTGACGCCGCTGGCCATTGACGAGTTCAATGGCCCCCGGGGCGACTTCTACAAGAATATGTTTGCCAAATGCCCGGCGGGTCGTCCCGGAACGGCGGACGAAGTCGCCAATGTCGCCGCCTTGCTGATGAGCGACGCCGGTGCTTTCATCACCGGCTCCACCTTCCTGATCGATGGCGGCGCGACAGCCAGCTACTTCTATGGACCGCTGCAGCCGGGTGGTTGATTGCAGGCCGGAAATCTTCATCTTTTTTCGCGGACAGATTTAATATTTCCATGCCATAATCATGTCAAGCGGAATACATGTGGCACGATACATGCGATACACCTTCGCAGATACGATACGGCGGTGTATCGCATATATATGTTTTGGAGGTCGTGTCCCATGTCCGAAGTGCGTTCCAATGCCTTTCTCATCTCTGAAAAGCCGGGGAAGCTGATGCGCAACTATGCCGTTCCCTGCATCCTGTCGCTGTTGGTGGCGGCGCTTTACAACATCGTCGATCAAATCTTCATCGCCAACGCGACCTATCTCGGTTCCTATGGCAACGCGGCCAACACGGTGGTGTTCCCTATGACCGTGGTGGCGCTGGCCATCGCCGTGATGATCGGCGACGGCGCGTGCGCGTTCGTGTCCATCAGCCTGGGGGCGAATCGAACAGACGACGCCCACCGAAGCGTCGGCAGCGCCGTGATCGCCTGCGTCGCGTCCAGTATTGTGCTGACGGTCATCTATCTGGTTTTTATGAACCCCATCCTCACGCTGTTCGGCGGCAGGGTCAACGAGGAGACCTTCTACCACGCGAGGGAATACTTCTTCTGGATCGCGCTGGGCGTGCCCTTCTACATGTTCGGTCAGGCCATGAACCCCATCATCCGCTCCGACGGCAGCCCGCGCTTCGCGATGGTGACGACGGTGCTCGGCGCGGTGGCGAACATCATCCTCGATCCGTTGTTCATCTACGGCTTTCGCTGGGGCATGATGGGGGCGGCAATCGCCACGGTGCTGGGCCAGGTGCTGACGGCAGTGCTGGCGGTGTGGTACCTGTGCCACATGAAGGCCGTCCGGCTTTCCCGCGACAGCTTCCACGTCCATCCCGCGCTGATGAAGAAGTACATCCCGCTGGGCGTTTGCTCGTTCCTCGCGCAGATCTCGCTGGTGGCGGCGATGGCGGCCATCAACAACATGATCCAGAAGTACGGCGCGCTGGATGCGGTGTTCTCCCAGACGCAGTACGCGCAGATCCCGATGGCCGTCGTGGGCATCGTGATGAAGTGCTTTCAGATCGTCATCTCCGTCTCTATCGGCCTGGCGGCGGGCTGCATTCCCATCGTGGGCTACAACATCGGTGCGAAGCGCCCGGACCGCGTGCGGGAGCTGTTCAACCTGCTGCTGGCGAGCGAGGCCGCCGTGGGCCTTGTCGCGCTGCTGATCGTGGAGCTGGTGCCGCGGCGGCTGATCGCGGTGTTCGGCGCGGCCAATGAGAGCGTCTATTATACGCGGTTTGCCGTGAGGGCGTTTCGCGTCTACCTGTGCATGACGCCACTGGCGACGGTGAACAAGGGCACGTTCATCTTCCTGCAAGCCATGGGGAAGGCCGTGGAATCCACGGTGCTGTCGATGGTGCGCGAGGTGGTATTCGGCGTGGGCTTCGCGCTGCTGCTGCCGCGATTCTTTGGCCTGGACGGCGTGCTGGTGTCGATGCCTGTTTCTGACGTGCTGACATTCGTCATCTCGGTTTGGCTGATCCTGCGCACACAGGCGGCGCTGGGCAAAGGCGGCTTCGTTGGAAAGCCGGCGGTTGAAATCGGATAGAGGGAGGGGGTGAAGCAAGGTTGGAGAGAC
>JAFYBB010000127.1 GCA_017540445.1 Clostridia bacterium
GTTCTTCGCCTTCATCTTCGCGTACACCGCCGTCGGCAGGCCGTAGAGGGTGATGAAGCCGTCGGCCCAGGTCTGGTCGTAGACATTGTCCTCGTCGAAGGTGGCGATCTCCGGGTCGTACAGGCTGTAGGGGCTGGTCATGCCCGCGCCGATGATGTTGCCCTTGTACAGCTTCAGCCGCACGGTGCCGGTGACGGTCTGCTGGGTCTTCTCGCAGAAGGCGGTCATGGCCTCGCGCAGCGGGGAGAACCACTGGCCGTTGTACACCAGGTCGGCGTACTCCAGCGCCATGCGCTGCTTGTAGTGCTGGGTGGCCTTGTCCAGGCACAGCTGCTCCAGCTTCTCGTGGGCGGCGTAGAGGATGGTTCCGCCGGGGGTCTCGTACACGCCGCGGCACTTGATGCCCACCAGCCGGTTCTCCACGATGTCGATGATGCCGATGCCGTGCTTGCCGCCCAGCTCGTTCAGCTTCCACACCAGGTCCACCGGGGCCAGCTTCTCGCCGTTTACGGCCACGGGCCAGCCCTTTTCAAAGTCGATGGTCACGTACTCGCCCTCGTCCGGGGCCTCCTGGGGGGTCACGCCCATCTCCATGTTGCCGGCGTACTTCGGCTCGTTGGCCGGGTCCTCCAGCTCCAGGCCCTCGTGGCTCAGGTGCCACATGTTCTTGTCCTTGGAGTAGTTGGTCTCCCGGCTGATCTTCAGCGGGATGTTGTGGGCCTCGGCGTAGTCGATCTCCTCGTCGCGGCCCTTGATGTCCCAGATGCGCCAGGGCGCGATCACGGGCATGTCCGGCGCGAAGGCCTTGATGGCCAGCTCGAAGCGCACCTGGTCGTTGCCCTTGCCGGTGCAGCCGTGGGCGATGGCGTCCGCGCCCTCCTGCTTGGCGATCTCCACCAGCCGCTTGGCGATGATGGGCCGGGCGAAGGAGGTGCCCAGCAGATAGGTGTTTTCGTACTTCGCGCCCATCTGCATCGAGGGGATCACGACTTCTTCGATGAACTCCTTGTTCAGATCCTCCACGTACAGCTTGGAGGCGCCGGTCTTCAGGGCCTTCTCCTCCAGGCCGTCCAGCTCGCCCACCTGGCCCACGTTGCCGGACACCGCGATGACCTCGCAGCCCGGGTAGTTTTCCTTCAGCCAGGGGATGATGATGCTGGTGTCCAGCCCGCCGGAGTAGGCCAGCACGATCTTCTTGTATGCCTTATTGATCTTCTTCTTCATGACGCTCGCTCCTTGGTTTGCCGCGACAGGCGCGGTTGTTTTCATTGGATGGCTCTATTATATACCGTCAATATGCAATGTCAAGCCCAGTTATACGTTAATCGGGTTAATTTTCGGGGATTATATGCATAAATAATGTATAATAATGCATCCACCAAAATCAGGGGGACGGTTCTCTGTGTCATTGACACAGAGAACCGTCCCCCTGATTTTGGTCACCGGCGCTTGCTGAAGAAGCCGTCCAGCAGCGCGCGGCATTCCCGCTCCAGCACGCCGCCGTCGCTTTTGCAGAAGTGGGGGAAGGCGGGGTCCTCGGGGATGCGGTACAGGCTGCCGGCGCAGCCCTGCTCCGGGTTGGCCGCGCCGTACACCAACCGGCCCACCCGGGCCTGCACGATGGCCCCGGCGCACATGGGGCAGGGCTCCAGCGTGACGTACAGCGCGCAGTCATTGAGCCGCCAGCCGCCTGCGGCGGCGCTGGCCCGCTGTATGGCCAGCAGCTCGGCGTGGGCGGTGGCGTCGCCCCGGGCCTCGCATTCGTTGTGCGCCCGGGCGATGATATCGCCGTCCTTCACGATCACGCAGCCCACGGGCAGCTCGCCCGCGGCGGCGGCCAGCCGCGCCTGCTCCAGGGCCTGGCGCATATAATCTTCATCCATCATGTGACGCCTCCTGCGAAGGATTGTCGCTTCCGCGGACAGTATACCACAGATGCGCCCGCGGGGGAATGTTTTTCTTTTTATCGAAATGGTGTGGATATGTTGCCACAATTTGGCGGTATAATATATGAATACAAGGCATGCGCACAATGAGGAGGTAAAACCATGAGGAATTCCATGACGCGAAACGTGGCCCTGCTGCTGGCGCTGGTCCTGCTGCTGGTCGTGCCCTGCGCGCTGGGCGAGGCCGTGCCGGAGGAGGTGGCGCGGGAGTTGCCCATCGGCGATTCCGGCTATTCCATCGTCGTGCCCGCGGGCTTCGTGCTGGGGGACATGACCGAAGCGGACCTGGAGGAGCACCAGGTCGGCTACTACTACAGCGAGAACACGCCGCTGGACTTCGACGTCTACGTCGTACCCAACCCGGACGGCCAGAGCCTGGCGGACTTCACCGCGGCCTGCGCCTCCGGCGTCGTCACCGAGTGCGTGACCGATGATTACGAGATCAACGGCACGCCCGCGGCGTACTATCGCATGGTGGAGGAGTACGAGGAGGCCGAGTACGAGACGCTGACCTATGTCGTGGACGCCGGCGAGGACTTCATCCGGATCGTGTTCTGGCTGGACGGCGAGGACGCCGAGCGGCAGGCGGACGAGATCATCCACACGCTGGCCGTCAGCGCGAAGGTCGATCCGGTCGATTGAACGGACGCACGATAGAGAATGAAGGGAGCGTATCGCAACATGAAGAACATCATCAGAGCGCTGGCGCTGCTGCTGGCGGCGCTGATCGTGCTGTCGGCCGCCTTCGTCGCGCTGGCGGAGGGCAGCGTGACGACCTCGGGCTCGGTGCACCTGCGCAAGGGCCCGGGCCTGGACTATCGGTCGATCTGCACGGTGTCGTCGGGCGTAAAGCTCAGCTATGACCGGACGGACAAGGACGACCGGGGCGTCACCTGGTACCGCGTTTCCTACGACGGCAGGCAGGGCTGGATCTCCGGCATGTACGCCAAGGAGGGGGCCTCGGGCGGGGGCGAAAAGGTGACCACCACCAGCAACGTGCACCTGCGCAGCGGCCCGGGCACCGACTACGCCTCCCGCACCGTCATCGACGCGGGGACGACGCTGACCTGCGATCGCACCAGCCTGGACGAGGACAACGTGGCCTGGTATCACGTGAGCTACCGGGGCAAGACCGGCTGGATCTGCGCGCGCTACGCCAAGCGGGGCAGCGACCCGGTGGGCGGCCAGATCACCACCACGGGGGACGTGCACCTGCGCACCGGCGCGGGGCTGGACTACGCCTCCCGCCGCACCATCAACGCCGGGACGACGCTGACCTACGACCAGACCTCCCGGGATGACCGCGGCGTGCTGTGGTATCACGTCAGCTACAAGGGCAAGAAGGGCTGGGTCTCCTCGATGTACGCCAAGGCGGGCGGCTCGGGCGGCTCCCAGGACGACGGCAAGGTCCGGCTCACCGGCTCCGCGAACATCCGCAGCGGCCCCGGTCTCGACTACCTCTCCCTGGGCACCGCCGAGTCCGGCACGCGGCTGACCTACCGCGGCAAGACCCAGAAGGACGAGCGCGGCGTCGCCTGGTACGCCGTCACCTTCGAGGGTGAAAAGGGCTGGGTCTCCTCCAAGTACGCGCGGCTGAAATGAGCCGCCGCCAAAATCAGTAGGGGGCTGTCTCAAAACGCGTATTGCATGCGTGAGGCATGTGTAGGGGCGGCCAATGGCCGCCCGCCCGGGTACGAAACGCATCGTACTCCCCGGCGGGCGGCGACCTCTTCCGACCCGCTTCGCGGGCCACCTTCCCCTAAAGGGGAAGGCTATGCCGCCCCTACAACATGTACATGCTTAAACGCTTGTTCGTTTTGAGACAGTCCCTACCGCGAAACGGGCGTTATTCGATCGCGCCGCCCTCGACCACCAGGTTGTCCGGGTCGACCGCGTCGCCGTAGACGTCCTTCAGCGTGGCGTCGTAGTCCGCGTGGAA
>JAFYBB010000128.1 GCA_017540445.1 Clostridia bacterium
GCCGCTGAGGTCCGTGCCGCGAAACAAGCCATCGCCTGCCTGACATGGGGCGATGGCTGTTCTTTTGCTCAATCCCTGTAGTGCCCACCGCATTGCAGCAACTCCAACTCACCCCTGACAACGCGGTACACGATTCTGTTCGTGTCGTCAATCCTGCGCGACCACCAGCCGGACAGATCTCCCTTCAGTGGCTCTGGCTTGCCAATCCCCTCAAAAGGGTTCCGCTCAATATCCCGAATGAGCGTGTTGATTCGCTTGACCATCCGGTTTATCGGCTAAAAAATCCGCTCATTTGGTTTCTACTTCAGCCAGACTTCACAAAAAATACACTCAAAAGGGTATTTACAAACGCGCCGCGCTGTGCTATAATATCTCTTGTCGTCAGGACATGGGGCATTAGCTCAGTTGGCTAGAGCGCTACACTGGCAGTGTAGAGGTCACGAGTTCGAGTCTCGTATGCTCCACCAGCAAAAAGCAGTGATTTGGCTATCAAATCACTGCTTTTTCAATGATTCATCCGTTGCCTTCCGGCAAAAATTGCATTCATGTTTCCTCCCTGAATTCCATATATAATAGCGCTTAGCCACCAAACCCACGCTTGTTTCCAAGCGTGGGTTTGGTGGTGTGGTTCCCTGCGCCTCAGCCTTCCTCCATGGCCATCATCCGCGCGCGCTGGTTCACCGCGGCCAGGAACTCACGGGGGGACATCTGCCCCTCGAAGAACTGCTGCATCAGCTGCCAGGCCTCGCCGGAGGTGTCCTTCTGGAACCAGCTGGGCGCGGCGACGGCCAAGCGGTCGCTGTTGGCCCGGTACCAGGTCAGCTGGTCCTCGGGGATCAGCCAGGAGTCGTACTTCAGGTAGCTGTCGTAGCTCTCCTCCATGTTCCGGATGTCCTCCTCGCTGGCCTGCCGCTGGCTCGGCTCCATGTTTTCCAGGTCCGCCTTCGCCTGGTCGATGTACTTCTGGTACTCGGCCATCACGCGCTCGGCGTCCGGGCTGCGCACCGGCTCATTCAGGTCGGCGCACAGCATGTACGTGACCTCGGCAGGCAGGCTGCCGGCCAGGTCCTCCAGGAAGGCAATGGCCTCGGCGGCGTGGGCGCTGTAGGGGTTCACGAAGGCGACGCTCATGCGCACCGGCAGCACGCCGGGCAGGTCCTCGCCGTAGCCCAGCGGCATGGGCGTGCAATCAGTGGACATGCCCTGCCCGAAGCCGACGGGCGCGTCGAACTGGATCAGGTACTTGTCCTCGCTGTTCCAGCCGTAGCCGTAGCCGTCCTCGTCCAACTCATCCGGCAGGCCGTAGTCGGTAAAGTCGATAGCCTCCAGCCGCTCCAGCACCGCCTGCAGCCGCGGGTCCAGGAAGTTCGGGGCGCTGCCTGCGGCCTCGGACACCTGTATGAAGTCCTCCAGCGCGCGCTGCTTCATGAACCGCGCGAAGCTGACGGCGTTCATGCCGTCGTAGGTGAACTTGTCCTTCTCGCCCAGCACACTTAGCTGCGGGCGCACCTCGTTCTCTAAGAAGTCCAGGAAGCCGGGCCAGTCGCCGGGCACCGCGTCGACGGAGAGCCCCATCTTCTCCAGCAGCGCCGGGCTCATGCCCATGCAGCTGGCGCCCAGCTGCAGCGGCAGCGCCGCCAGGCGTCCGTCGCTGATCAGCTTCTCCCGCAGCCGGGGATAGATGCGCTCGGCGAAGGCGTTCAGCGCCTCGCTCCCGTCCAGCGGCAGCATGTAGCCCCGCTTCTGCAGCGCCTCGCAGACCCCGTTGTCCGCGTAATCGAGCATGTAGATGTCGGTCTGGGGCGACTGGGCCATGATGTCGTCCAGCACATTTTGATAATCGTGGCCCATCACCGGCGTGATCTCGGGGTGCTCCACCGAGTACGCCATCAGCGCCGCGTCCAGCCACGTGCCGTAATAGCCGCCCTGTATCGTCAGCAGCCGGTCCTCGGCCAGATGTCCCTCGGTGTCCAGCAGCGCCACGCCGCCCTCCAGGCCCGCCGCGTAGGTCCTGCCGCCGTTCACCAGTACGCCGTAGCGCGGGTCCGAGGGCAGCGCCGCGACGGGCTCGCCCGCCTCGCCGGTGGCCGCGTCCACGGGGCGCAGCCTGCCCTCGACCACCGCGTACAGCGCGCCGGTGTCGAGGTCCGCGGCTAGCGCCTGGGCCCCATTGGGCAGCGTGCACAGCTCGTCCATGCTGCCGTCGGAATTGACCGCGCAGAGCTTCGGCACGGGCTCCTGCCGGTAGTCGATGAAGGTCAGCAGCACGCCGTCCTTCGACGGCACCAGCTTGCAATCCCAGCTGTTGTCCAGGCGCTCGCTGGCGGCGGCCTTCGGGTTCTTCGGGTCGATCACCGCCAGGTTCGTGCCGCTCTCGTCGCTGACCAGCAAATACAGCAGGCCCGCCCGGGCGCAGACCGCCTCCAGGTAGATGTTTCCGGTCCTCAGCGCCTCCGGCAGGTCGATCCGCCGCGCGTTCCGCGCCTCGACGGTCCCCTGGTCGGTCGTCGCGAGGTCGAACAGCAGCAGCGCCTCGGGCTCGTAGCTTTCGTCGTAGGCGATGTTGATGCCGTGCAGCCCGCCGTCGTCCGCGAACAGCCTGAACTCGTAGAAGTTCCGGTCGTATTCGAGGAGCTCGCCGCTCTCATCGGGCAGGCGGATCGCGCTGGTATAGGCCGCCGGCGCGTCGTCGCCGTCGCGCCAGATATACAGCTTGCTTTCGCCGGCGATGTACAGCGCGTCGCCGTCGCTCATCATGCCGGACATGTACCCGCCGTCCTCCAGCTTCAGCAGCCGGTTGCCCTCGGCCGCGGCCGGCGCGGCCATCGCAAGCGCCAGCGCCATCAGCAGAATCAGTATGCGTCTCATGTTATCCTCCTTGTTTTCGGGAAAGTCTCCCGACGATCCATAGATAGGACGCGCGGCGCCCCCGGATCGTTCATGCCCATCCAAATTTTACAATCCCATTATACCAGCCGGCGGAGCGCCCGTCAATGCCGTCCCTTGTCCGGCAGGGCGCACCTATTGCGCACGGCCGGCGCGACGGGTTTGCATTTTCCCGGCGGTTATGCTATCATCTTAGGTGGCAATCATCTATTGAAAGGACGCGATTGTGATGTTCATAGCGGACGCCCATTGCGACACGCTGTACGAAATCGCCCTCATGGGCACAAAACCGGAATCCTGCGTCGTCACCCGCCGGGCCATGGCCGCGGGCGGCGTTGGCCTTCAGACCTTCGCGCTGTTCGCCGGAAAGCACGGCACCGAGGGCACGCCCTGTGCCGACGGCGCGGCCATGCTGAAGGCCGTGCCGCGGCTGAACGTGCCGGTGTTCACCGGCGACCTGCCGGACGCGCCGCCGGACGCGCCCGCGGGCGTGATCTCCTGCGAGGGCGGCGAGATGCTGGAGGGCTCCCTGGAGCGGCTGGCGGAGTTTCACAGCCAGGCCCGGCTGCGGATGATCGCCCTCACCTGGAATTTTGAAAACGAGATCGGCCACCCCGCCGCGCTGGGGCCCGAGGGCGGCCTGAAGCCCTTCGGCTTCGAGCTGCTGGGGGCCATGGACCGGCTGGGCATACTGGCGGACGTGTCGCACCTGAACGAGGCAGGCTTCTGGGACGTGTGCGAGCGCACGGCGCTGCCGCCCATCGCCAGCCACTCCGACTGCCGGTGGCTGTGCGACGTGCCCCGCAACCTGTGGAAGGAGCAGGCCCGGGCCATCATCGAGCGGGGCGGCTTCATCGGCGTGAACTTCTACAGCTGCTTCCTGCGTGAGGACGGCGAGGCCAAAATGGACGACGTGGTGCGCCACATCGACGAACTGTGCGAGTTGGGCGGCGAGGACGTGATCGGCTTCGGCTCGGACTTCGACGGCATCGAGCGCTGGCCCGACGGGCTGGCCGGACCGGCGGACTTCCCCGCGCTGCTGGACGCGCTGCGCCGGCGGGGCTACGGCGAGGCGACGCTTCAGAAGCTGGCGGGGCTGAATTTGTGGAACCTCTTGAAGCGGGCCGAGGCGGCCGCGAAGGGCTTGGGCGCATGAACCGGGTCATCGGCATCGTCGCCCACGTGGACGCCGGCAAGACCACGCTGTCGGAGCAGCTGCTGGTGCACGCCGGCGTGCTGCGGGCCGCCGGGCGCGTGGACCACGGCGACGCCTTTCTGGACGCCCACCCCATCGAGCGCCGGCGGGGCATCACGATCTTCTCCGATCAGGCGGTGTTCGAGCGGAACGGCCAGAGCTTCTTCTGGCTGGACACGCCCGGCCACGCCGACTTCGCCGCCGAGGCGGAGCGGGCCATGTCGGTGATGGACCTGGCCGTGCTGGTGATCAACGGCGCGGAGGGCATACAGAGCCACACCGAGGCGCTTTGGGCGCTGCTGGAGAGCTACCGCGTGCCCACCGTGCTGTTCATCAACAAGACGGACCGCACCGGGTGCGACCCGGAGGCCGTGCTGAAGGCGCTGAAGGGGCGGCTGAACCCGGACATCTCGGACGCGGCGGGCTGGCACGGCGGCGACATGCCGGACGCTCTGGCGGAGGCCGTGGCCGAGCGGGACGAGGCGCTGCTGGACCTGTGGCTCTCGGGCGCCTTCGATCCGGACCGCTGGCTCCGGGCGCTGCGCGGCCAGGTGGCCCGGCGGGAGCTGTTCCCGGTGTACCGGGGCTCGGCGCTCAACGACGCGGGCGTCGCCGAGCTGCTGGACGCGCTGTGCCTGCTGGCCGCCGGCGAGGCGGAGCCCGGCGAGGGCGCGCCCTTCTCCGCCCGGGTCTTCAAGGTGCGCCACGACGCCCAGGGCAACCGGCTGTGCTTCTTCAAGGTGCTCTCGGGCACCGTCGCCGCGCGGGAGGAGATCGCGCTGCCCGGCGGCGAGAAAGCCAAGGGCAACGAGCTGCGGCTGTACAGCGGCACGAAGTTCACCGCCGTTCCCCGGGCGGAGGCGGGCATGCTCTGCGCCGCCCTGGGCCTGCCCGGCGCGCGGCCCGGCGATGTGATCGGCGCGGGGGCCGGGGCGCGCAACCCGTTTCGCGTGGAGCCGATGATGGCCGCGGGGCTGCTGTACGACCCGAAGCTGCCCGCGGGCCGGGTGCTGGCGGCGCTGCGCCAGCTGGAGGACGAGGACCCCGCCCTCAGCGTGCAGTACAGCCCGGCCACCGGCGGCATCGACCTGCGGGTGATGGGCCGGATCCAGCTGGAGGTGCTCCGCCAGCTGATGCAGGACCGCTTCGGCATCCCGGTGGACTTCGGGCCCATGCGGGTGCTGTATCTGGAGACCATCGACGCGCCCTCCGTGGGCGTGGGCCACTACGAGCCGCTGCGCCACTACGCCGAGGTGCAGCTGCGCCTGGTCCCCGGCCCGCGGGGCAGCGGCGTGCGCTTTGAGTCGCTGTGCCACGTGGACGAGCTGGCCCTGAACTGGCAGCGGCTGATCGAGACCCACGTGTTCGAGAAGGTCCACAAGGGCGTGCTCACCGGCGCGCCGCTGACCGACGTGAAGGTGCAGCTGCTGCACGGGCGCGCGCACCTGAAGCACACCGAGGGCGGCGACTTTAGGGAGAGCACCTACCGCGCCATCCGCAACGCGCTGATGTACGCCCACAGCGTGCTGCTGGAGCCCGTCTGCCGCTTCACATTGCGCGCCCCGCAGGACTGCTACGGCCGGGTGATCGGCGATCTGACGGCCATGCACGCCGCGCTGGACGCGCCCGTGATGGAGGCGGACGGCTTCACCGCCACCGGCGAGGCCGCCTTCGCGACCTTCTCCGGCTACCTGGAGGACTTCCTGGCCGCCACCCGCGGCCGGGGCACGCTGCAGTACCGGCTGGACCACTACGCCCCCTGCCGGGACGCGGAGGCCATCGTCGAGGCCGCCGCCTACAATCCGCTGGCGGACGACACGCCGGACTCGGTGTTCTGTTCCCACGGCGCGGGCTACACGGTGCCGTGGAACGAGGTCAAGGCCCACGCCCACTGCCCGGTGGAAGAGGCGTGATACCCCATGGAAATGGGTTTATCACGGAAACTTGTGGGAGTTCCCCTCTCCGCCCTGCGGGCACCTCTCCCCCCTCAGGGGGCGAGGCAA
>JAFYBB010000129.1 GCA_017540445.1 Clostridia bacterium
ACCTGGGCCTGGAATTCCCCGGAACCGGTGAACCAGGCCGAGGCGGCCCGGCGCAGCGCCGCGCGGCTCTCGGGCGCGATGTACCCGCCCTCCAGCAGCCACACGCCCCCGGCGACGCCCCGCAGGCCGTTCAGGTGGCTGGCGGAGATCAGCGCCTCCAGCCGGTCCCGCACGGGCCGGGCGTAGCCCGCCTCGCCGTCGTCCACCAGAATGAGGTCGACCGCCAGGCCCATCGACCGGTAGAACTCATGGGCGCGGATCAGCGCCCGGGCCGCTTCGCAGTCCTCCGGGCGCGTCACCGACATCGCCAGTATCGGCCGGTCCCCGGACAGGCCGAGGGGCCACAGCCGTTCCCGGGGCGCGCTCCCCTCGCCCCGGCGCGGACCGCGGGCCTGGGCGGCCAGCGTGCCGTCGATCAACAGCGCCGCCATCCGCTGCAGCGCGTGGTACCGCTCCGCGTCCATCTCCATGAAGGCCAGCGCCGCGCGGGCCCGGGCCGAGGCGAGCCGGGCCGTACGGACGGGCTGATCCCCGCGCCGCCAGCGGGCGAGCCAGGCCTCGAGGGGCGCGTCCGGGTCCAGCAGCCGCGTCATGAAGCCCACCCGCGCCCGGCGGCCCGGCTCCAGTCTCAGCTCCAGCCGCAGCGCGCTGACGGGGTTCAGCGTCGCGCCCACGTGGCCGCCCAGCGGCGCGTCAAAGGCCGCCGCGGCGTCCGCATCGCCCATGCGCCCGGCCAGTTTACCATAGTCCGCCTCGCGGGTGATCTCCCCCGCCCCCACGGCCAGGTGCATAAGCCGCGGGCCGTCCGCGCCGCGGCTGCCCGGCAAGCGCCTGAATTCCAGGGCGTCGCCGTCCAGGGCGCGGCTGGTGACCGACAGGCACTGAAACGCCGCGTGGGCCCGCCAGTCGGCTTCGGAGCACAGCGCCACCGGCACAATGTCCGTCATCGCGCACCGCACCGGGCGCTCCCCGGCGTTGCGCAGCTCGATGTCGCGCAGCAGCGTGCCGTCCTCGCAGGACACGCACACCGTCATATTCGCCTCCAGCCCGCCCAGGCGCGCCGTGAACCGCGCCGCGCCGGGCTCGAAGGACACCCGGGTCCCGTCGTCGCCGACGGCCGTCTGCGCGCCGGTCTCCACGTCGGTAAGCCACGTCCGCGCCCGGTCCCGACGCCCCTGCAGCACGCCTTCAAAGCGGGTGGCCCACACGCCGTCCCGCCAGTAGTGCACGGCCCCGTCGCTGGTGCACAGCGCCGTCGCGCCGCCGCCGGACAGCAGGTGCGTCTGAGGCGCCAGCGCGTCCGGCGCTGTCAGGCGGGCCAGCCGCGGCAGGGCCTGGGCCGGGGGCCTGCGCCGCGCCGCGTCCCCGCGGCCCGCTCCGGCGACAGTCGGGACCCGCTCCTCCAGCAGCAGGGACAGCGCCCGCGCCCGGGGCAGGCCCATGAAATCCCGACGCAGGGAATTGCCGGTGAGGGCGTTGCACAGCGCGCACAGCGCCATGCCCTGGTGGTGGGCCATGTGGCTCAGCACCAGCGACGGCCCGCCCGCCCGGTCCGGGCGCAGGTAGTCCGCCGCCTCGTACAGCCCCCAGTCGCCCGTCCAGCCCAGCGCCCGCATGTGGTCCAGGTTCCGGGCCGCCGCCTTCGGCACGACCATCGCCGCCAGCATCGAGGCGTAGGGCGCCACCACGCCCGCCTCGGCCTCGCCGTCCAGCGCCAGCGCCGGCAGGCCGAAGGCGCGGTACTGGTAGTTCAGTGCCGCGTCCACCGCGCAGTAGCCCGATTCGGACACGCCCCAGGGGCGCGAGCGCCGCCGCCCGTGCGCCATCTGCGCCCGCACCGCCGCGCGGACGCCCTCGCCCAGCAGCGACAGCCGGGGCTCCTCCAAAAACAGCTCCGGCATCAGGTATTCAAACATCGTGCCGCTCCAGGACAGCGGCGCGACGCCGCCCTCCAGCCGCACGCAGGGCCGCCCCAGCCGCCGCCAGTGCCGCGCGGGGGCCTGGCCCAGCATCATGGCCACATAGCTGAGCAGGCGCGCCTCCGAGGCCAGCAGGTCGTACCGCGCGTCGCTGAGCTTGCCGGTTTCCGCGTCCATGCCGATGAAGAACAGCTCCCGCCGGCCGTCGTACAGCGCGTCGAGCTCCATCGCTTCGGCCAGCGCGGTCATCCTGCGGGACAGGTCCCCCTCGAATTCCGGGGCCGCGCCGCACAGCAGCAGCGCCGCGGCCAGGTTGCCGCTGTCCACCGAGGACACGTAGCGGGGCCGCAGCGGGGCGAGGGTGTCGATGTCGTACCAGTTATACAGCTGGCCGTGCCACTTCTCCATCCGTGCCAGGGCGTCCAGCGCCGCTTCGGCGCGCCCCCGCATTTCAGGCAAACCGATCAGGCCCAGCCGCCGCGCCGACAGGCAGCCGAGCAGGTACAGCGCGATGTTCGTGGGCGACGTGCGCCGGGCCGCGCCGGCGGGCGGGTCCAGCTGCACGTTGTCCGGCGGCAGCGCGCCGCCGGGAAAGGGCACGTTGTCCGCGAAAAAGCGCCATGTGTCCCGCGCCAGGCCCATGAAGGCCCGGCGCTCAGCGGTGGTCAGGGGGGCCTGCGCGTCCGTGCGCTCGGCCTCCATGTCGCCGACCCAGCCCGGCGCGACCCAAAACAGCGCCGCCAGCGCCAGCGCCGCCGCCGCGGTGGCGGGCACCAGCAGCCCGGGCAGCGCCAGCAGCGCCGCGGCCACAGCCGGCAACCGCCCCGCGCGCCGGGACGCCCTTCGGCCCTCGGCGTCCGCCGCGGTCACCCACTGCAGCAGGCGGCG
>JAFYBB010000130.1 GCA_017540445.1 Clostridia bacterium
CCCTGTCATTGCGAGGGGCGACGTGCAATCTAGTCGCAGAACTTGTCAACGGGACGGTCCTGTTGACAAGAAAAGTTGTCAACAGGACCGTCCCGGTGACAAAAAAGTGAGTCAGTAGGGACCTATCCCCGAGTGACTCACGCAAGAGGTAGTACCTTGCGCCCTGTCATTGCGAGGGGAGACGAGGAAATCCAGTCACAAACTTGTCACCGGGACGGTCCTGATGACAAGAAAAGTTGTCACTAGGACCGTCCCGCTGACAAAAAGTGAGTCAGTAGGAACCTGTCCCCGAGTGACTCATGCAAGGGGTAGTACCTTGCGCCCTGTCATTGCGAGGGGCGATGCAGGAACGACGTGGCAATCTGGTTCCATAATCGAACAAATCCCGAAGGAATTTGCACCAGAACTTCACACTCCACTCTCCATATCCTCCCAAAAACAAATCCGCCATCCGAACGCATCCGGATGGCGGTTTGTTTAACCGGCGTGGTATTTCAGTATGTGGGCGTAGGCGTCCCGCATGATTTTGCGGTCGCGCTCGTAGGTGAGCCGGGCGTTGGCCTCCTCCACGGGCAGCCAGAACGCCTCGGCGATCTCCTCGGGCTGGGGGGTGATTTCCGCCTGGTCGGTGGTGGCCGCGAAGATCACCACCAGCTTCTGGGTGTCCGGGCGGATGTTGTAGCGGTTCTCGGCACGGAAGCGGCGGTCCACCCGCACGCTCAGGCCCGTCTCCTCGCGGATCTCCCGCTCGGCGGTCTGGCTCTCCGTTTCGCCCTGCTCCACGTGCCCCTTGGGGAAGGAGATGTGGTGGCCCCGGGCGTGACGGATCAGCAGCACGTTCCAGCCCCCGTCCCGTCTGAATATCACAGCGCCGCATGACTTTTCATATCTCATGAACAGCCTCCGTAGTATCTGCGCGAGGTCGGGCTACAGCGCTTCCAGCGCCGTGGCCATGTCCTCCAGCCAGGGCATTTCCACCAGCTCCACGCGGCCGGTGTCGCAGGCGACGGCCACGCCGGGCTGTATCGGCAGGCGCGCGACGTTGGCGACGCCGTGCCGGGCGGCGATCTCGTCCACGTGGCTGTCGCCGAATATGCGGTGCTCCTTGCCGCAGGCGTCGCACTTGAACCAGGACATGTTCTCGACGATGCCCAGCACCGGTATGTTCATCATGGCGGCCATGTTCGCGGCCTTCTCCACGATCATGCCCACCAGCTCCTGGGGCGAGGTCACCACCAGTATGCCGTCCAGTGGCAGCGACTGGAACACGGTCAGCGGCACGTCGCCGGTTCCCGGGGGCATGTCGACGAACATGAAGTCCACGTCGCCCCACATCACGTCGCTCCAGAACTGCTTGACGGTGCCGGCGATGATCGGGCCGCGCCAGACCACCGGGTCGGTCTCGCTGGAGAGCATCAGGTTCAGGGAGACCATCTTGATGCCGGTGGCGCTGACGGCGGGGTAGATGCCCTCGTCGGAGCCCATCAGCTGCTCGTGGACGCCGAAGGCCCTGGGGATGGACGGGCCGGTGATGTCCGCGTCCAGTATGGCCACGCTGTGGCCCCGGCGGCGCATGATGACGCTCATCATGCTGGTGACCATGGACTTGCCGACGCCGCCCTTGCCGCTGACGACGCCGATGACTTTCTTCACATGGCTGTTGGCGTTGGCCGGCGCGGAGAAGTCCGGCTGCTGGCCCTCGCGGCTGGGGCAGTTGGCGGTACAGTTGTTGCAATCGTGGGTGCAGTTTTCGCTCATGGGTAAACATCTCCAAATTGATATGATAGAACTATCATAGCGCAGAAGCGGCGGTTCGTCAAGGGAATTTGAAAATTCGTTCAAAATGCCTTGACAGGCGGGTCGAATCGTGGATAATGAAAGCGAAGTCCAATCGCGATGAGAACGGAGGACCTGCGATGCGCCTGCGGGACAAGCACTACGAGATCGACATGCTGAACGGACCAGTGATGCCGAAGCTGCTGAGCTTCGCACTGCCGCTGATGCTGTCCAGCATGCTGCAGCTGACCTTCAACGCCGCGGACGTGATCGTCGTGGGGCGCTTCGAGGGCGACGCGGCGCTGGCCGCGGTGGGCACGCCCGGCGCGCTGATCAATCTGCTGATCAACCTGTTCATGGGCCTATCCGTCGGCGCGA
Source organism: Clostridia bacterium (assembly GCA_017540445.1). Classification (GTDB taxonomy): domain Bacteria; phylum Bacillota; class Clostridia; order Christensenellales; family Aristaeellaceae; genus UBA2862. The sequence continues at coordinate 2,155 of JAFYBB010000130.1, forward strand.
ACGTGGTGGTAGCCCAGTGCTTCGGCGCGAACAGCTTCAGGGACACCTCCGAGTCGGTGCACACGTCGGTGGCGCTGAGCCTGGTGGGCGGCGTGCTGGTGGGGCTCGTGGGCTTCTGCTTCGCGGGCACCTTACTGAGCCTGATGAACACCCCCGCCGAGGTGCTGCCGCTGGCCACCAGCTACATGCGCATCTACTTCCTGGGCATGCCGGCGAACCTGCTGTACAACTTCGGCGCGGCCATACTGCGGGCCGTGGGCGACACCCGGCGGCCACTGACGTATCTGACCGTGGCGGGCGTGGCGAACGTGGCGCTGAACCTCCTCTTCGTGATCGTGTTTCGCATGGGCGTGTCCGGCGTGGCGCTGGCCACCATACTCTCGCAGGTCATCTCCGCCGTGCTGGTGACGCTGTGCCTGATCCGCACCGACGGCCCCATCCACCTGGACGTGCGCAAGGTCCGCCTGTACGGCGACAAGGTACGCCGCATCGCGAAGGTCGGCCTGCCCGCGGGCCTGCAGGGCATGGTGTTCTCGATCTCCAACGTGCTGATCCAGTCCACCGTGAACAGCTTCGGCAAGATCGTGGTGGCGGGCAACACCACGGCCAGCAATTTGGAGGGCTACATCTACGTGGCCATGAACAGCATCTACCAGGCGGCCATCACCTTCACCGGGCAGAACGTGGGCGCGCGCCGCTATGAGCGCATCCCCCGGGTGGCCAAGGCCTCGCTGACCACCGTGTTCATCATCGGGGCCGTGCTGGGCGGGCTGTTCCTGCTCTTCCGGCACGCGCTGTTTGGCATCTATACCGACGACGAGGCCGTCATCGCCGCCGCGGCCATACGCTCCAGGATCATCATGTCCACCTATTTCCTGTGCGGCATGATGGACACCGCCGTGGGCCTGCTGCGCGGCATGGGCAGCTCCGTGCTGCCGATGATCATGTCGATCATGGGCGTCTGCGTGTTCCGCGTGGTGTGGATACTGGGCTTCTTCCCGCTGAACCCCACGCTGGACATGCTCTACGTCTCCTATCCGATCTCCTGGGCGGTCACCTTCACCGCCCACATGATCTGCTATTTCCGGGTGAAGCGCAAGAAATACGCGCTGTGATGCCCCATCAAAAATGGCGCGGAGGCCTCCGCGCCATTTTTGATGGGGCATCACGCCCTTTCTTGTGGGATTCCCCTCTCAGGCGCTTCGCGCCAGCTCATCCCACGGGCCTGCCTCGGCCCCAGCGACGGGGGCCTGCCGGCCCGTTCTCGCTGAAAAATGTCCACTGGACATTTTTCCGGGCGCTCGAACCACTGAAAACAGCAC
>JAFYBB010000131.1 GCA_017540445.1 Clostridia bacterium
CCCCGCCGGAAGGCCTCGAAGTGCGGCTCAAAGGGCTGATCGATGGGGTACTTGCCGTAGGGCGACCCCAGCGCCGAGAAGCCGATGCCCGCCGAGCGCAGCGCTTCGGCGGCGCTGAGCGCCTCCTCCTCGGTCAGATCGGCGCAGCTTACACCGTTCACGCCCCGCAGCTCAATAAGCCCGATGCCCTGGCCCTTCAGGGCCGCAATCTGTTCCTCCAGCCGGTCCGCCGCCTCGTCGGCAAAGGCCGACAGCACAAAACGCGCCACGCGAATTCCCCCATCCTGTTATGCGTTTTTATACCTCTATCATAACAGAATCAAATCGCCTGCGCTATGCAAAATATGCTTGATTTTATGCGTATCCTGCAATATAATGGACGCGAGGGAGATGATCGCCGTGCCCGCGCCAAACTACACCTACAATGAGATGAACCACGGCCGAACCGAGTACGAGGGCTTCTACGGCCTGGCGGACCACATCCGGTTCTACGGGCTGCACTGCCACGATTTCTACGAGTTCTACATCCACTTTCAGGGGGCGAAGTACTACGGCATCGACAACGAGGTGTTCCTGCTGCAGCCGAACCAGCTGCTGATCATACCGCCCTTCCACATGCACGGTATGCTCTGCGACGAGGAGCTGAACCACTACGAGCGCGCCTACCTGTACCTGGCCCCGGCGTTCATGGCGGCGCTGGGCTGCGGCCAGATCGACCTGGAGGCCCGCGTGGCCCAACTGACCGCCGGCGACCGCTTTCAGTTCGCGCTGCCGCCGGACTGCGCCCGGGAGTGCGGGCGGCTGCTGCACGAGGTCAGCAGGACCGGCGGCGACCCCACGCCCTGGGAGAAGTTCCGGGACGCCTCGCGCATACTGCCGGTGCTGCGCATACTGCTGGAGGCCGCCCAGCGCCTGACCCCGGACGCCCAGGCCCCGATCCCGGTGAACCCGATGATGCACCAGGTGCTGATCTACATCAACGACCACTGCACCGAGCCGATGACGCTGAAGCGCCTGTCCGAGCGCTTCGGCCTGAGCACGTCCACGCTGTCCCACGAGTTCCGCCGCTACATCCACCACAGCGTGTACGACTACATCCTCTACCGCCGCATCATGCTGGCCAAGCGCATGCTGTTCGGCAGCGCCCCCCTCGCCGAGATCGCCTACCGCTGCGGCTTCGGCGACTACTCCAACTTCCTGCGGGCCTTCCGCAAGATGAACGGCATCTCCCCCAACAACTACCGCCTCCAGATCCAAAAAAAGCGCCAGGTCCAGGACCCGGACGCCAACCGACCCGCGCCATGACCGCCCATTTCCTGTCACCGGGACGGTCCTGTTGACAACTTTTCTTGTCACCGGGACGGTCCTGTTGACAACTTTTTGCGTAACGCAGACCTGTTATCATCCGGGAGATACACCCACTCCGCATACCGCTTCGGGGGCAATATCACGTAGTACAGTTCGGCGTACACGCGGCGCGCCTCCGCCGGCGAGACCCTCTCCCCCACCGGCAAGGCCAGTATACGGTAGGTCACGCCGTAGACCCGGGCGCGGACGCCGGTCTCATACAGGCCGTTTCGCAGATAGAAGGCCCGGCGACGCTCTCGCCGGACCTTCTCTTCCGGGGATTCGGCACAGTCTGGGTCGTCGATCTCCAGCAACACGCAGTCCATTGCCGACAGCGGCCCATCCAGCAGCAGCCGGAGGAACGCGCCGCCGCGCTACACATTGTCCGCCCGGTAGCAGATCACGTGGTCATCCTGCTGGTACGGCTTGCCCGGCTCGCAGGCATAGGCGTGCTGCCGGTCCACCCCGCCGAACCACTCGTAGGGCCTGTCGTCCTCCGTCTTCCCGGCGCAGATCTCCTCGATGCCCCGCTTCATGCAGGGCAGCAGCGATATGTCGTCCTCCCGGCGGGCGTGGCCGTGCAACAGGATGTCCGCCTCGCCGGTCAAAAACATCACCTTGTCCAGCGCCTTCACGAATTCGTGCAGCGGCAGGCAGCCGTCCAGCTGCATCCACAGGTGGTGGTTGACGCTGTCGCCGGTGAACAGTATCCGCTCCTCCTTCAGAAGCAGCAGTATGCCGCCGGGCGTGTGCCCCGGCAGGCCGTAGACGACCAGCGTCCGTCCGCCCAGGTCGATGGTATCGCCGGGCAGTATGTCCCTAAAGGGCGGCATGGAAAGACCCTTCTCCCGGCAGAATTCGATGAACTCCGGCTCCTTCACGAATTCCCGGGCCAGCGGGCCGTCCGCGGGATGCATGTAGGCCTCGTCAAAGTAGATGTTGCCGAATACGTGGTCGGGGTGGCCGTGGGTGTTGACGACCACCAACGGCTTGTCGGTCAGCTTCCGCACCGCCGCGTGCAGGTCGTTATAGCCGTTCATCGTGTCGATCACGCAGGCGCGGTCCCGCCCCACCACCAGATACCCGGTGGCCTCATGCGCCTCGTCCATCAAATAGATCCCGGGCCGAACCTGGCTGATATACAGTTGTTTCTCCTCCATCGCTCGCCACTCTCCTTCATACTGACTACTGGCTACTGACTACTGGCTACTCCCTACTCCCTAACCCCCATCCAAAATACTGACTCCCGCCACCAGCTTGTCCCCGTCGTGCTCGGTGACGCGCGCCATCCTCAGGTTGATGGGCTTCGGCACGCCGCCGACCATGATCCGGTAGCGGATCTGGAACCGCCCCTTTGCGTCGATGTCCCGCATCACGTTCTCGCGCGTGAACTGCTCCAGGAAGCGGGGCAGGTCCTCCGGGAAGATGTACGCCATGCCGTCCTGCCGGCCCTTCTCGAAGAAATCGTCGCCGGCCTTGTCGTAGCCCAGGGCGCTGTAGTCGGAGGACACGCTGTACTCGTAGTAGAAGCCGGTGTCCGGGTCGATGGTGTACAGCGCATAGTACCTGCCGGACAGCGCGGCGATGCGCCTGAACAGCGTGTTGCGCTCCCGCTCCCGCTCGTCCTCCTCCTTGCGTCGGATCTCGTCCTCGATGATGCTGACGCCGATGATGATGCGGTTCTCGTTCGGGTGCATCCGGGTGATCTTCAGGCTGGCGTACATCGGCACGCCGGTGTCGATCAGCCGGTAGGTGGCCACGTACACGCCCTTCGCGTCCAGCTCCTTCATCACCTTCTCCTTCGAGAAGCGGGCCAGGAAGGGCTCCCGATCCTCCTCGTAGATGCGCGTCATCGTGTCCCGGGTGGCGACGGTGAAGAAGTCCTCGCCGTGGCGCTCCATGGCCAGCTCCTCCTTGCCCATCGGCGAGGTGTACTCGATGAATTTGTCCGTATCCAGGTCGACCACGTAGATGCTGTAGTAGTCCCCGGCCAGGGCCCGGGCGATGTCGGCGTAGGTGGCCTCGTCGCTGGGCTCGGTCACGGAGAGCACCGCGACGGCCACGGCGGTGTTGCCGGTCACGGGATTGACGCCGATGGGCCGCGCCAGCGCGTGCACCACGGACCCGTCCGGCGTCTTCTCATCGTACAGCGACAGCGTGCTGCGTTCGCAGCAGGTCCTGACCACGTTGCGCATGAAGGCCGAGCTGTTCTCGTGGAACTGGGCGCCCTCGACGGTCAGGTCCAGGCCGTAGAGCCCCTTTATGAAGTTCCGGTACGACCGGTTGCACCGCACGAACCGGGAGGCGCCGCCGTTGACCTCGATGATGCCCATCGGGATCGTGTTGAAGGTGTTCTGGAAGGCGCGGGTCTCCTTGCTGGTGACGACGGTCAGGTCGTACAGGTTGATCCGGCCGATGTTCTCGTAGTAGGCCGACTCCGCCGGGTTCTCGAAGCCCAGGCGCAGCCCGGAGCGCACCCGCTCCGTCACCGTCTCCAGCGACACGGGCTTGCTGTAATAGAAGCCCTGCAGCTTCGAGCAGCCGATCTCCTGTAGAAAGCGCACCTGCTCCGCCCTTTCGACGCCCTCGCAGACGGTGTCCACGCCCAGCGCGGTGGCCATCCGCATCAGCTCGGTCAGTATGATCCGGCTCTCCTCGCCCTCGTCGAAGCGCTCCATGAACCGCATGTCGAACTTGATCAGGTCGAAGTGAATCTGCTGCAGCACGTCCAGCGACGAATAGCCGCTGCCGAAGTCGTCCATCCACACCGGGAAGCCCAGCGCCCGGAAGCGCTCGACCTGGCCCTTGATGAAGTCGAAGTCGCCGCCGATCATGCTCTCGGTGATCTCGATCGTCAGCCGGTCCCGGGCCACGCCGGCCGCGTCCACCCGCCGGCAAATCTCCTCGACCACGTCGCAGGCGTCGAAGTCGGACCGGGACAGGTTGATCGAGTGGGGCACCAGCTGGTAGCCCGCCTCCATCTGCCTGCGCATCATGTCCACCAGCTGGTCCAGCATGTGCAGGTCCAGCTTGTAGATCAGCCCGGCGTCCTCCAGCGCGGGGATGAAGTCCGCCGGCGACATGAAGCCCTTGACCGGGTCGATCCACCGCGCCAGCGCCTCCACATTGCTGATCTTGCCGTTGACGGCCCGTATGATGGGCTGGAAGTAGATCTGTATCCAGCCCTCGGCGATGGCCCTGTCGATGTTCTCGACGATGTACTGCCGCTTCTCGGCGGCGTCGTTGAGGGCCTGGCTGTAGCGGTTCACGGCGGTGCCGTACTTGTCGCGCAGGGCGACGCAGGCCATCTTCGCCCGGTCCATCGCGGTGCTGGCGTGGGTGACGTCCTCGTCGTCCCGGCCCTGGTACACGCCCACGTGCACCGGCAGCGCACGGCCCTCCAGCGCCGTTTTCCACCGCTCCAGCAGCCGCTCCAGCTTCTCGTCCAGCCCGGTCTGCTCGCAGACCGCGGCGAAGTGGTCGCCGCCGACCCGGCAGCAGCGCTCGCTGCCGAAGACCTCGCTCAGCAGGCCCGCGAAGGCCTGCAGCAGCCTGTCGCCCTCGGCGAAGCCGTGCCGGGTGTTGTAGAACTTCATGCCGCTCAGGTCCATGTAGAGCATCACGGCCGTCATGCCCCGGCGCACGATGCGCCGCCGGACGACCTCGGCCTGCTCGAAGAAGCGCGTCATGTTCGGCAGCCCGGTGAGCTCGTCGTAGTAGCTGGTGCGCAGGAGGCTCTCCTCGTGCACGGCGCTGCTCAGGCAGGCGTTCAGCCCGCTCTGTATGTCGCCGCCCTCCACGTAGTCGCCCTCGTTGGTGTACCAGACCTGCGTCAGCCGCACGCCCGTATCCGTCAGCACGTGCTCGCCGCAGGCGTGGATCACCAGATACCCGCTCCCGTCCTTCTTCCGCAGCCTGTAGACCGAATCAAACCGGCCCCCCTCCCGCATGAAGCGCATCGCGGCGTTGCCGACCCGGGCGACGTCGTCGGGGTGCACCCGGCTGAAGGTGTCGCGGTCCATGGCCTCGTAGACCGCTTCGCGATCCTCAAGGCCCATCGATTCGCAGAAGCCGTCGGAGACGAGCAGGGTCACGATCCGGTTGCCCATCTGCTGGAATACGGCAAAGGGCACCTTCATGTGCTCTAGCATGGCCCGGTCGTTCGGTGAAAAGCGGTACCTTTCCATGTCGATTCTCCTTCTCCAGTAAAGCGCGGGCGCGGTTCAGCCCGCCGCGTAGAAGGTATAGCCGCGCTTGCCGCGGTTCTTCGTCTCGTACAGCGCCTTGTCGGCACGCTCAAACAGCTGCTCCGGCGCCGCCGCGCCGCCGTAGGCGATGCCCACGCTGACGGAGATCAGCGGCAGGTCGTCCACGGCATGGCCCAGCTCGGCGTTGATCTTCTCGATCCGGTTCACGATCAGGCCCCGCTGCTTTTCGCCGGTTTGGGCCATGAACACCACGAACTCGTCCCCGCCGATCCGGCAGACGCAGTCCTCGGTGCGGAAGCTGCGCTTGATGGTGTCGGCGATCCTGCGCAGCACCTTGTCGCCCATCTCGTGGCCGTAGGTGTCGTTGACCGACTTGAAGTTGTCCGCGTCGATCAGCAGCAGCGACGTGGTCTTCATATCCAGGCCGGACAGCAGCAGGTCGTAGCCGGCCCGGTTGTACAGCCCGGTCAGGCTGTCGTGGGTGGCCTTGAAGATCTCCTGCTGCAGCGTCTCCTGCTCCAGCGTGTTGTCGCGAA
>JAFYBB010000132.1 GCA_017540445.1 Clostridia bacterium
CTCCTGTTTTTCATTCAAGTCGTCGTATGCGCTCTCTCCTTCAGCTTATCCGACAGCGCAAACAGGCCGAATATGATGTAGGAAAGCGCCAGATAGATCAGCATGCCGATGGTGATGGTTAAGAGCGGCTGCATGGTGCGGGAGGCGATGTTGTTGATGACGCGGGTCAGATCCGTGATGGTGACGTAGCCCACCACGCTGGTCCACTGGATCAGGTTCACGATGGTGGACTGGTAAACCGGCTTGGCGATGCGCAGCACCTGGGGCAGGGTGATCAGCCGGAAGGTGTCCCAGGCGGAAAAGCCCAGCGTCCGCGCCGCCTCGGCCTGGCCTCTGTCCGAAGCGCTCAGCGCCGAGCGCAGCAGCTCCGCCACGTGGGCGGACACGTTCAGCGCGAACGTGAACACCGCCACCGTCACCGGCTTCAAGCCGGTCCTGGCGAATACGCCGTAGTACAAGAGCAGCAGCAGCATCAGAACCGGCGTGCCACGCAGCACGGCGATGTACACCGATGCGATGCCCCGGAGGACCGGGTTCTTCCGGGTGCGCATCAGGCAGATCACCGCGCCAAGCACGGTGCCAAGCACCAGCGCCAGCACGAAGATCTGCACCGTGACCCACAGGCCGCCGAGAATCGTCTTCCAGGAACCGCCCTGGATCAGGATCGCATAGAGCTTGTCGGAAATAGTCATGACTTTCATCCTTTCAAAGGGAAATCCGTAGGAGCATCATAGCCGCCGCGCCGCCTGGAACGGGCTGCGGCATGACGTTGATAATTGCTCTTGTCGAACCATCGCGTCTACATCCCCGTTTTTTTGATCAGCAGCGATTCGCCCGTCATCTCATCCGGCTTTTCCAATCCCATCATTTCAAGCAGCGTGGGCGCGACATCGGCCAGGCAGCCGCCCTCCCTGAGGGTGTAGGCCGGGTCGTAATTCACCAGTATGAAGGGAACGGGATTGGTGGTGTGGGACGTCAGTGGTTCCCCGGTCGCCGCGTCCACCATCGCCTCGGCGTTGCCGTGGTCCGCACAGATGAAGAGCTGGCCGTCCACCGCCTCCACGGCGTCCACTACCCGTCCGATGCACTGATCCAGGAAAGCGACGGCTTCGACGGCGGCCGCCTCCACGCCGGTGTGCCCCACCATATCCGAGTTGGCGAAGTTCGTGATGATCATGTCGTACTCGCCGGAATGGATTTTCTCGACCAGGGTGTCGCAGATAGCGTTGGCGCTCATCTCCGGCGCGAGGTCATAGGTCGCCACCTGCTGGGAGGGAATCATGAACCGGTCCTCGCCCTCGTTGGGCGCCTCCACGCCGCCGTTGAAGAAGAAGGTCACGTGAGCGTACTTCTCCGTCTCCGCGATCCGGGCCTGCTTCAAACCGTTGGCTGCGAGCCACTCGCCGAGGGTGTTGACGAAGGAGACCTTGTCAAAGGCAACCGCCTTGTTGGGGATCGTCACGTCGTAGTCTGTAAAGCACACGTAGGTCACCTGCTTGCGGGGGCCACGGTCAAAGCCGTCGAAGTCATCGCAGCAGAAGGCACGGGTCAGCTCCCTGGCGCGATCCGGGCGGAAGTTGAAGAAGATGACGGAATCCCCGTCGCCGACAGTGGCCACCGGCGCGCCGTCCTTCATCACCACCGTGGGGCGGATGAACTCGTCCGTCTCTCCCTTCGCGTAGGACTGGGTCACCGCCTCCGCGGCGGAGCTCGCCGTCTCGCCCTCGCCGAGGGTCAGCGCCCGGTAGGCCAGCTGCACACGGTCCCAGCGGTTGTCCCTGTCCATGCCGTAATACCGGCCTCCGACCGTGGCGATCTGGCCACAGCCGATTCGCTTCATCTCGTCCTCCAGCTGGCGTATGTAATCGATGCCGGATTCCGGGAGCGTGTCCCTGCCGTCCGTGAAGCAGTGGACGTAGACCTTATCGAGGCCCTCGCGCCTGGCCAGCTCTAACAGGGCGTAGAGATGGGCGTTGTGGCTGTGTACGCCGCCGTCGGAGACCAGGCCGAGGATGTGCAGGCCCGTCCCTCTTTCCTTCGCGTTGTTGATCGCCGCGAGCAGCGCCTTGTTTTCGAAGAAGCTGCCGTCCTCGATGGCGTTGGTGATCCGGACCAGGTCCTGGTATACGACGCGCCCGGCGCCGATGTTCAGGTGGCCCACCTCGGAGCTGCCCATCTGACCCTCCGGAAGCCCCACGGCCAGGCCGCTGGCCTCGCCTTTGACGAAGGGGCATTCCGTCATTAACCGGTCCAGCACCGGCGTGTCCGCCAGCGCGACGGCGTTGTGCTCCGTCTGATCGCTCAGACCGAAGCCGTCGAGGATGAGCAGCACAGTCGGTCTTTTGGGGACATCCCCTTTCGCCTCAGCTGGTAAGGCTGCGGCAAACAACACCGCCGTCAGAAGAAACAATAGCAATGGCTTGAATTTGTGTTTCACTGGGAGACTCTCCTTTCTGATTATCAACCTCTCCGCGCGCTTTTCGGCGCTGAAACCCTCTTGGGTTTGGACCGGCAGTGGATCGCAGTACAGGGAAGGGCCGATGTCCTCGCCCCCGGGAACACGACGGCCGCAAGGCCCTCTGTATTCCGCTTTTTCATGTCTCTTTCCGCTCCCTGGGAAAGCGGATCATGTTTCGGTTGTAGCCGGTGGTGATGAGATAAGCCTTGTCCTTATGCGCTTTCATCAGTCCGCTCAATAGGAAGCTGCTCAGTCCTCCAACCTGTACGTCGGATTCTGTCAGGTCGAACAGCACGCCCGAATCGCGTTCGATGAAGAGGACTGAGTCCTCTTCAAAGAAGAGCGAGAGCTCAACCAGGACAGGCTTCTTTGCCTGCCTGTTCCTTTCGAGGATGGTCAGACCGATTTCCTCGACAAACAGCGCCGCTTTGTCGGCCGTTTTCTTCGTATACTGATGCGCCAACAGGCTGCTCCTGACGCGATTCGACAGGCCTGCCGCGGTTTCCGGGGTCAGCGTGTCGTCCATCACCTCGATTTCCGTTTCCATGTCCTTCAGCAGGAACGGGAAATTGTCCCTCCCAAACCGCAGATACACATACAGATAGGCGCAGGCGAGCGTCAGGATCGGCGCCGCGACAAAGCCCGCCCACATGCCGCCCATGCCAAAGGCCAACGCCCCAAGCACCGGCAGAAGGATATACATGAGGCCGTTCTGGAAGCAGGCGATGCAGGTCGCCATGCCGATGCGGTCGATCAGCATATAGTAGGAAGTGGTGAGCGATACCATACTGCAGAACGTAAAGCCAAGCGACACGATCCGAAGCGCTGAAATCGACGGGGCGAGCGCTTCGCCGCCCGTGATGCCGAACAGGGCGCAGAACTGCCGGGTAAAGGCCCAGATCAGCGCCGTCGCCGCCAGTCCTTCTATGACCGCGGCCTTGACGGCGGAGCGCATCACCCGCTTGATGAGCTGGTGGTTCCTTTCCCCGAAGTAGGTGCCGATCAGCGGTTGCATCGCCATGCCCACGCCGTCCATCACGACGCCGAACTCGATCAGGCTGACGACCACGGCGAGGGCGATCAGGCCGGTCTCGCCAAAGCGGCCCGAGACGAAGCCAATCATCACATAGTCCATCAGGCCCCAGCAGATATAGACGGAGGAATCCACGATGCTGTAGCGCGACGTGAGCAGAAAGTCCCTGAAGGACAGGTGCCAGACAAAGCGCAGCGTGTTTTCCTTGCGGAAGTAATGCCAGAAGCAGGTGAGGATGCCGAGGGTGTTCCCGATCACAGACCCCAGGATGATGCCCGTCATTCCGAGGAACCGGGTCAGTATGACGGAGCAGATGATGTTCCCGCCGATCTGAAATCCGTAGCAGATGTTGTTGCTCAGCTCGTCTCCGTCGCTGTAGACCATCTGTTCCAGATAAAAGATGACGATGGTCAGGAAGGCGTTGATCGGAACCAGACGGTAGTACTCAAGCGCATTCTCCAGAATATCGCCCGTGACGCCGCTCGCCTTGAAATAGGCATTTTGAAGCACGAGAATCAAAAGCGCTGAAAGCAACCCGATGCCCACGCTGATGATCAGTCCCTGGCTGTAGATCCGGTCGGCCCGGTCCTTGCGCATCGCGCCGACCTCCCGCGAGAATACGATTCCGACGCCGGTTGAAACCAGATCTCCGAAGAAGGTCACAACGGCCGTCACGGGGGTGATCGCATTGATCCCGGCGACACCTGACGCGCCGATGAAGTGTCCGGCGATGATGCTGTCGCTGAGCAGCATCAGGTACATCACCGCTTTGGTGAACGTGCCGGATATCAGCATGGAGCTGAACTTCTTCTCGCAAAAGCCTTTCATTTCATTACCTCTTTCTTACCGCTGGACTTAGGGAAATACCGCACAATACGGCGGCGCATCTGGCGGTGCCTTTTCCGACATCTGCTGCTTGCAGATTTCTCGATTTACCGCCATGAAATCAAGGAAAATCAACACAGAAATGCAGGCAAAGACGCCGTAACTGCAACGGAGTTTCCAGCCAATTGCGCTTCAGGCATTTTAGAAACACACTCTATTCAGATTTGACTTGCAAAAGACGCAGGCTGCGTGGCGGACAGTCAAGGTTTTTGCAAGTCAAAGAGGGCTGAGATCCAGCCGTCCGGCGACGATGAGTGTTTTTCGAGGCGCCCGTCAGGAATCGGGCATGACCTTCTGGTTGGGATAGTCATAGTTGTCATCCAGGGCATTCTCGGCAAAGCAGGCGGGAACGTCCCGGATGACCTCGCCGCCGAATACCGCGGACAGCATTTCCACCACTCCACGTTATTCCTTCAGCAGAAACTGATCAAACCCCGTCGTCTCCAAAATCTCCCGAACCTCATCGCTCACGCCGGTCAGTTCAAAGTTATCCTTGTCGTCCAGCGATTTGTACATCATCAGAAGCACGCGCAGACCAGCGGAGGAGATGTAGGGCATACGGCTCACATCGACGTGGATCGCCTGTATATCACTGCCCGCGTTCTGGAACTGCTTCAGCAATTCAGGAGCAGTGATCGTATCCATGCGGCCCTGTATGGAGGCTTCAAAGGTTCCATCCTTCACGCTGGCTTCAACCTTGAAGGGAAGATTCCTGTCAACAGGCGTCTCGGCCGCGTTCTTCGCCACTGTGAGCTCCCAGAACATCATTTTCTTGAATACGTCCCTCACTGCGGATTCCGCTTCGGGTGTTCCTTTGAGCGACGCAATCTGATCGGGAAGATAATCGGCCATGCAGATTTCATGAAGCTCAAAGCCCATCTTTCGGATAAATGACCGCACCTTTCCATCGTCGGGATCAAAGAACACGTTGTCATTGAACTTGACATCCGCCGTCGTTGCAGCGGCGCGGTTTGTGACAGACGCGTACAAGGCGGTCAGTGTGGGATCGTTGTTCAACGTGGCGGCCACAACCTCCTTGTCATAAAGGAAGTAGGCCCTGTCCGTGATGACCCAGCTCCCGCCATGCTTCTGAAGGAGGCGGCGAAGGTTGGAAAACACTTCTTCCAATTCGGATTGCACGAAGTACATCAGAAGCCCTTCCGTAGTCACAAGGAGGCCACGGCTGTTATCGGGAAGCGCGGTCTCCATGGATTCGTAATTGGTCGCGTCCACCGCATGATACGAGATCGATTCATTCTTTCCAATAATGGATTCCACCGCGGGGCCCATGGCGTCAATCACAGCGGGCAGATCGCATCCAAAGTATGTCCTCCCCTCGCGGGACAGTCGAAGGCCGCGGGAAGTATAGCCGCAGGGCAGATCCATGATCTGCCGGTCCCGCATCTGTTCAATCAACCGGTTCATGGCCTGGAACCGCGTCTCAATCAAAATCATGTACGCGGGAAAGAGCTTCTTGACCTGCTCTTGCAGCTCCTTCGGGATGGGCTTCTTCGACATCTGCGCGCCGAAAGGCGGAAAGCCGAGGACATCAAGAAGACGCTGCGCGTCCTTGTCCCCCGCAGCGGCGTTGAGCTGTACACAGGATTTGGCTGTGTTGAACACGGGATTGACCAGCTCTCTCAATTCCTGATTATTCATATATACCTCCACATTATATCGTTCATATCATTTTGCCCGGCGCGGCGATGTCGAGGCAGTGGTCATCATTGGGTTCTGACAGCCAACGCATTACAACAACCCCAAATCTGTAATCAGTCCGTTTTCTGGCGTGACATAGCGGGATTCCGGTTCACGGACATAGGCGATGCCATGGCGGGAAAGCTGGTCCAGGAAAGCGTCCACATACACGCCGCTTTCAAAGGCGCGGACGATTTCAAAGTGGAAGCAGCCGCCGGTGGCGGAAATATACAACGTGACCGTGTTGAAATTCCGGTCGATGTTGGTGGCCATGTACTTGGTGCGCACGATCTCGCGGCCATATTCGCCGGCCTTCAGCCCGCCCACATAGTCGACCATGTAGGTGTCGTTGGTGGAGTTCTTCTGGAAATCCAGATAGGGCAGCCTTCCGGCGAAGTTGGGGATGGCGGCGCTCATCTTGCGAAGGGCCCCGCCCATTTGGTTGGCGATGTATCTGGCCGGCTCCGGTATGTTGGCCTGCTTCAGCAGGGCGCGGGCGCGCTGGGCCTGTTCCTCAAAGGACAGGCCGCGCATCTCCTCCATGCGATAGGGCAGCCGCAGCGCGCCGGAGCAGTTCTTGAAGGTGTTCTCCGCGCCCAGGTGACGGCGCAGGGAGGCGGGCACCAGCGCGCCCACGGTCTGTTCGTTGTCGGGATGGACGGCCTGCACCGCGCCGGCCATCAGCACATGCAGCATGGCCACCGGGGTGGACTTGTTGTTCTTCACGAAGCGCATGAATTCGTCTTCCTTCACCTTCACGGGCACGCCGTACATGTAATCCAGCGGCTTCTCGTCGATCTCCGGGAAGTGCATGAACTTCTCCGCGAAGAAATTCCAGGTGTAGTCCTCCGGAAGGTCGTGGGCCTGGGCGAAGGCGTCCTTCTCCTCCTCGGGCAATATGGGGCTGTCCGGGGTACGCACACCCTCCACCGCGTACTGCTTCCCATCGCGGATACAGAAATAGTTGTACAGCGTGGCCTCGATGAACAGGTTCAGGCCCAGGCCGTCGCAGAAGCCGTGGAACATGGAAAACCAGACCGTGTCGTTCCAGTAGGTCACGTCGACACAGTGCCAGTTGGTCTCCGCGCCGCCCACGCGGCGCAGGGTCTGCGTCTCAGCCACCTCAAAGGGCAGCGGGTTCACGGCGTAGTAGAAGTCACCGTTGCGCTCCGTAAGCGCGTCGGAAAAGTAGGGCATGCGGCGCAGGGTGGCGTTTACCGCTTCCTGGAGGATGTCTCCCCGGACGCTGCTGCTCAGGCCCACCTCCACCACGTAGGCCCGGGCGGGCGTGCTGCGGTAGAACTGGGATACGCCGCTGAAATTCATTTCCTTGAGCTGAAAATCCGGCTGACTCATGGTATTTTACTCCTTCTCGGTCAATAGCTGCCCTCGCGCCAGGCGGTCAGCGGCAGGCTGAAGCGCTGCACGGGGAAGCGCTTCACGGGCAGCTCGTGGTCCTTCAGCACCTGTTCCAGCGCCTCGGCCACAGTGGGAATGTCGTTGCACGCCAGGCAGGTGATGCGGAATTCCCCGTTGTGCTCGATAATATTCAGGTGCAGCGTCTTCCCACCGGCGGGCGCGCAGAGGAACCGCACGTCCGTGATCTGCTCGGAATAGCCGGTTTTGTGCATGGAGCCGATGTAATCGATATAGAAGGTATCGTGCTGGATTGAGAAGAAGGCTGCGGGCTTTTTCAATTCCTCCGCGTAATCCGTGGCCTGCTCCATGCGGCCTACGTAGATCGGTCGGATCCGATTGTAGATGGCGTGGAAGTGATCCTCGGTCATCTGCTGCTTCAGCAGCGCCCGAAGCTGCGCGGCCCGCTGTTCAAAGGGCAGCGCGTCCATGGGCGTGCCGGCAACGGGCAGCACCACGCGGCTGGAGCAGTTTTTGAAGGTCTCCTCGCAGCCCAGCTGCCGCCGGACGGACACGGGGATGTTGACGAAGATGGGCGCGTCGGCATCGGGATGCAGCCGCTGGATGGCCTCGCCCACCAGCATGGACAACATTACGGAGGGGGAAGCGCCGTTGGCCTTCACGAACCGCATGAACGCCTCCGAGGGCAGGCTGAAGCCGTACTCGAAAACCTCGCCGCCGCGATTGGGCACGATCTCCGGCAGATGGTAGGGCGTGGGCATCTCCGTCCGGGCCATGCTGAAACCGGGGGAGACGGGATACTCCCTGGAATAGGGCTCGAAGGTTTCGGCCTCCGTGGCCTCGGTGCTGTCGCAGCGGATACCATTGGGGTCGTATTCCACGCCGTCCTTCATGCAGTAATAGTGATACAGCACCGATTCCAGGAAGGTGTAGATGCCCTGCCCGTCGCAGAAGCCGTGGTACATGGTGAACCAGGTCACGTTGCCGTCATAGGTGAGATCCAGCATGTGATAGTTGGTCTCGCTGCCCCCGACGCGGCGGATGCCCGCCACATGGGCGGCCTCCATGGGCAGCGGATTGTTTGCGTAATACACGGCGCCGTGGTCGATGACAAGCGTATCGGAAAGATAGGGCATGCGCTGGATCGTCCGGTCCAGTGCGCGCTGGAGCAGCGTCCCGTCGACGGGGTCCCGGTGGGTGAGCTCCACGGTGTAGGCGGGAATGTCTATCGGCAGATAGATATAGGGGCTGCTGGAAATGGCCAATTCCTTCTTTTCAAAGCTGGGGCGCGTGTTGCTCATGCTTCGATCTCCTCCTTGCTCTTCATCAAAAATTCCTGGATGCTGAATTCGTTTTCATACAGGAAGTCCATGCAGTAGACGGGCTTGCCATTCGGGTAATCGGTGTGGAAGTCGCTGACGGCCTTCAGGATGATCTTTGCGCTCATGGAGGTGTCCCGGCGCTTGTCGATGAAGTACTCCGCGCCGCTGTCGCTGAAGGATATGCGCAGCCATTCGGGCATCAGCGTGATCCGCAC
>JAFYBB010000133.1 GCA_017540445.1 Clostridia bacterium
CCGCAGCTCGTCGCTGATCTCGCCCACCGTGCCCTGAGTGTTCACGATGACCTTGACGGTCTCGTCGCCGAAGGGCAGATCGGGCTGCTCGATGCAGCGGTTTTCAAAGTGGTAGACGTCATTCCAGTTCCATAAACCGCCAGCTCCTGTACGGTACCCTGTTGATCTCCCCCTGGCCGGGGTAGATGTACAGCTCCACCACGATGCCGGCGGTGCCCTCGATCAGGTGGCCGCCGAAGGCGGTGAAGCTGGCGTCCACGGCGGTGGCGTGCAGGTGCGCGCTGACCTCGCCGTCGGACATACAGATGTTGCCGGTCAGGCTGGTCAGCTCCATCGATTCGCCGGATTTTTCCAGCGTGTCGTAGGCGTCCTTCGCGAAATTCCACACGCCCACCTTCAGCCGCGACGCCGCGCCGATGCCGAGGACGGCGCCCATGCGCACGTTCTCCCGGCGGCAGATCTCACCGATGCAGCCGTGTATGTCGTCGCCCTCGGTGAGCATGGCGACGATCTGGCCGTCAAAGACGCGGTATTTCATCGTACCCTGTCCTCCCGGGCGTCACAGATTTGCGGCCACCTGCGCGGCGAGGGCCGCGTTGTTGTACACCAGGCGGATGTTGCTGGCCAGGCTGTCGCCGCCGGTGATGTCCTTGATCTTCGCCAGCAAAAACGGCGTGGTCTGCTTGCCCTTGACGCCCTTGGCGTTGGCCTCGGCCACGGCTTCGTCGATGGCCCTGTTGATCACGTCCGGGTCCATGCTGTAGGCCTCGGGGATGGGGTTGGTCACCAGCATGCCGCCCTTCAGGCCCATCTCCAGCTTGGCGCGGAAGGCCGCCGCCACCTCCTGGGGGGTGTCCAGCCGGTAGTCCACGCCAAAGCCGCTCTTTCGGGTGTAGAACGCGGGCAGCTCGCTGGTGCCGTAGCCGATCACCGGCACGCCCTTGGTCTCCAGGTATTCCAGCGTCAGCCCCAGGTCGAGTATCGACTTCGCGCCGGCGCAGACCACCAGCACCGGCGTCTGGGCCAGCTCCTCCAGGTCGGCGGAGATGTCCATCGTCACCTCCGCGCCCCGGTGCACGCCGCCGATGCCGCCGGTGGCGAACACGCGGATGCCGGCCATCGCCGCGATGATCATCGTGGTGGCCACGGTGGTGGCGCCGTCGTCGCCCCGGGCCGCCAGCACCGGCAAATCGCGCCGGGAGGCCTTGATCACGTCGTAGCCCTTCTGGCCCAGGTATTCGATCTCATCCCTGGACAGGCCGGCCTTCAGCCTGCCGCCGATGATGGCCACCGTGGCCGGCACCGCGCCGTTCTCGCGCACGATGCGCTCCACGTTCAGCGCCGTCTCGGCGTTCTGGGGCCAGGGCATGCCGTGGGAGATGATCGTGGATTCCAGCGCCACCACCGGCTTTCCGGCGGCCAGCGCCGCGCTGACCTCGGGGGAGATTTCCAGGTATTTGTTCATGTGGGTTTCCTCCTGCGGTTGTTGATGGGATCAGGCATTGAGCGCTTCGAGGCGCCTTTCGAGGGCGGCCTGGCTGATCTCGGGGTTCACGGTCTCCCGCGACTCCACCGCCAGCGACGCGGCCGCCAGGCCCGCGCGGGCGCAGGCCTCCAGTTCGCCGACGCCATGCATGAGCGCCCAGGCCAGCGCCGCGGTGAAGGCGTCGCCCGCGCCGGTGGCGTTGACCATGCGCACCGGGCCGCCGGGGATGAAGCAGGTCGATGCGGCGTCGGCGCAGCACACGCCGCGCTCGCTGAGGGTGACGAACGCCCGCTGCGCGCCGAGCTCCACCAGCCTGCGGGCGGCGGCCTCGGCCTGGGACGGGTCGTTCGCGGGCAGGGCGGTCATGGCCTCGGCCTCTATGGCGTTGGGCTTGACGGCCCACAGCCGGGGCAGTATGGGTACGAGGCGCTTCGCCTTGGCGGCGGATACGGCGTCCGCGATCAGCGGTACCCGCAGCCGCCCGGCCAGGTAGGTGAGCGTCCGCTCGGGCAGGTTGGCGTCCAGCACCACCGCGTCCATGCCGTTCAGCGCGTCGACGCGATCCTCCAGCGCCTCGGGGGTCATGCGCTCGCAGACGGCCATGTCGTTCACGGCCAGCTGCATGTCGCCGCCGCCGTCCGCGATGAACAGGTAGGTGGAGCTGGCGGCCCCGTCGAACGCCAGGCACAGGTCCGTGTTCACGCCCGCCCGGGCGCAGTCCGAACGGGCGATGTCCGCGAAGGCGTCCGTGCCCAGCGGGGCCACCAAAAAGGTCTGAACGCCCAGTCGCGCCAGGTTGCAGGCGATGTTGCGCCCCACGCCGCCGGCGGACAGGGTGATCCTGCCGGGGTTGGAGTCCCTCAGCGAGAGCCTGCCCAGCGGAAAGCCGCCGATGTCGATGTTCGCCGCGCCCACCACGGCGCAGCGCGCCTGTCGGTCCATGGCCGGCGCCTCCCTTCCGCGCAGTACGCGCTTTCCCCTTGATTATACCGCCGCGCGGCGCTTCGCGCAAGCCGTAAATCGCGCTGAAAAGGGACAAAAACGGTCGCGCGCGGTCGAAAACTGTCGGGCCGGCGGCCTGCCGGCGCAAAAGTTTTCCAAAACGGTATTGCAAATGACACATGTTTGCAATATAATAGCCGTAAATACCATGCAGGGGGAACTGCTATGTCCAGACGCATCCCGCGCATGCTTTGCGCGTTGATCGTTGCCGTGGCGCTGCTGCTCGCGTCCGTTTCCGCGCTGGCGGATTCGTTGGAGGTCAAGCTGAACACCGCCACCAAGGTCTTCCAGAAGGCCTCGTCCTCCGCCAGGAGCGTGAAGGTGCCCAAGGGGCTTCGCGTGAAGCTGGAGGCCTGCGCCGAGGGCTGGGGCAAGATCACCTACAAGGGATACACGGCCTACGTCAAGCTGAAGTACCTGGACCGGGTCGATCCGCTGAAGGCCTACGTCACCGAGAGCACCTCCATCTACCAGGATGCCTCCGGCTCCAAGCGGCTGTGCAAGGTGTCGCAGGGCACGGTGGTGTACGTGGTGGGCGTGGACGGCAGCTATGTGCGCGTGCAGAACGACGCGGGCACCGAGACCGGCTACATCAAGCCCTCCAAGCTCTCCTCCTCCAAGGCCAGCGAGTACGGCTCGGCCTCCAGCGCCTCCGGTTCGGACAGCGTGCCCGATTCGCTGCGCGCCACGCTGTCGGGGGCCGAGGGGTCCAAGATCGAGCGGGCCATCTACGTCGCCCAGGCGCTGATCGGCGCGCCCTATGCCAGCAAGGCCAATCCGCCGAAGACCTTCGACTGCGCGTCCTACGCCTACTACTGCTTCCGCAAGGCCGACGGCATCACGCTGAAGAGCGCCTCCAAGTCCCAGGGGTACGACGATACCTACGAAAAGGTCGACTACGATCATCTCAAGCGCGGCGACCTGGTCTGCTTCGACACCGTCAGCGACGACGATCTGAGCGACCACGTGGGCATCTACCTGGGCAGCGGCTATTTCCTGCACGCCTCCTCCGCGGCCAGGAAGGTCATGCTCAGCTCGCTGAGCTCCGGCTACTACAAGCGCACCTTCAGCTGGGGAAGAAGGATCATCAACGAATGATACCGGCATAAAAACGGCCTGCCGCGGCGCGGCAGGCCATTTTTATGCCGGTATCGTTCCCTCGAACACCGTCTGCGCCTCGCCGGTCATGTACAGGCAGCCGTCCTCCCCCCAGCGGATCGACAGCGCGCCGCCGGGCAGGCGCACCGTGGCCCGGCGGGGCAGCAGCCCCTGGCTGGCGGCGGCCGCGAGCACCGCGCAGGCGCCGGTGCCGCAGGCCAGCGTCGCCCCGGCGCCGCGCTCCCACACGGCGACGTCCACGCCGCCGCTGCCGTCCAGCCGGCAGAACTCCACGTTGGCGCCCCGGGGAAACGCCGGGTGGCGCTCCAGCTGCGGGCCCAGCCGCGCCAGCGCGTCCCGGTCGGGGTACAGGTCGAAGGTCACGGCGTGGGGGTTGCCCATGCCCACGCAGAAGAAGCGCAGCGCCTGTCCCTCGACCTGCAGCGTGAGGGCGTTGCTGCCTGACGCCACGGGGATCTCCCGGGGCGAGAAGCGGGGCCGGCCCATGTTCACCGTCACCCGGCGCGCCCGCGCGCCCGCCGCGTCCAGGGTCAGCGCCATCGGGCCGGCGGCGGTCTCCACCGTCATTTGCAATTTTTGGCAGAGGCCGCTGTCGTACAGGAACTTGGCCAGGCACCGTATGCCGTTTCCGCACATCTCCGGCTCGCTCCCGTCGCTGTTGAAAATGCGCATTTTCGCGTCCGCCAGGGCGGAGGGCAGCGCCAGGATCAGGCCGTCCGCGCCGATGCCGAAATGCCGGTCGCACCACCGCGCGGCCAGCGATTCCGGGTCAGATACGTATTGACGAATCGCGTCTATTATGATAAAATCATTACCGATACCATGCATCTTCGTGAATCGCAACGCATACGCCGCCTTTCCGGTGGCGGAGGCGGGCCCGAGGCGCGCGGCGCGCGCCGGCACACGGACATGCCCCGCCGGGGTTTGACCCTATTATAGCGCATGGCGGCGCGGTTGGCAAGGATGGAGCGATGGTATACATACAACGCATATGGAGGATGAAACGATGAAAAAGCTGCTTGCGATCGTGCTTGTGCTGATGCTGTTGACGGCGTCCGCCGCCTTCGCAGAGACCGCGACGGTGGTGACCTACGCCAACCCCGTGGTCAACGTGACTCAGGATGGCCAGACCCAGACCATTGACCTGGCGGGTCTGGAAGTGACCCTCTCGATGGGCCTGGCGGGCGAGGAGCCCCAGCTGGGCGAGGACGGCACATTGGCCGCGGATACCCGGGTGCCCACCATACTGCTGGATGTCTCGAAGGACGGCGCGGCGCTGCTCAGCGGCGAGGCGCAGTTCATCGGCACTGCCCTGGTTCTGAACCTGGACGGCCTGAGCCGCCCGATCGCGGTGGATATGACCGAGGCCGGCGAGATGGCCGTCGGCGGCTACCGGCAGATGTTCTCGGCCCTGCCGGAGATGGCCAAGAGCAGCCTGCCCGCGTTCACGGGCGTGCAGATCCCGAAGGTGGATCTGATGGGCCTGACGGGCTTCCTGTCCATGCTGGGCATCGAGCCCGAGACCACCGAGAGCGGCGCCAGCTTCGAGCTGCCGGCCGAGCTGGTGAACATGCTGCTTCAGATGATCCTCCAGCAGGTGCCCGCGGAGGCGCTGGAGTCCCTCGGCCTGGCCGACGCCCTGAACCAGCTGATGGCCAGCGGCGGCTTCGCCCTGAGGGGCAACATCAGCGACGACGGCACGACCGGCGTTCTGACGATCGGCGTGCATCCCGTGGCGGAAGGCGCCACCGCCGATGAGGCGGCCCTCACCGTCAACTTCAGCTCCGCCGCCAACGCGGATACGCTGAGCGTGGACATGAGCATTGGCGGCCAGACGATGACGCTGGGCGAGCTGGCCCTGACCTCTCTGCCCGACCAGGCCGAGCTGAACGCTTCGCTGCAGATCATGCAGGGCATGATGAGCCTGGCCTTCAGCCTGTATCCCCAGGACGGCCTGCAGGTCGGCGCGCTGGAGATGAATGTCACCGATCCCACCGGCAACGCCCAGAAGGTCACCGCTTCCCTGGTGTACGGCCAGAAGGAGGGCGCGGACTACAGCGACTTCGCCTTCGCCGTGGACGGCCAGATGGCCATGGAGCTGATCAACGAGACCGTCGGCGACGGCAACGGCAACGCCAGCGGCACCGCCACCCTGTCCGTGGACAGCTACAACGAGCCCCAGAGCAATGTCGACATCGCCAGCGAGGTCACCCAGAGCGTCGTGGACGGCTTCACGTTCCGCAACATCGAGAACGCGGCCGGTGCCATCAACGCCACCAGCATGACCGAAGAGGAGAACGCGCAGCTGCAGGAAGAGCTGAACGGCGTGCTGGGCAAGCTGATGGTTGCCTTCGGCGATGTGATGCCCGCGGCCTGATCGACCCCAAAGAACCTGTACCGCACCCCGGCGCCTGCCGGGGTGTTTTTACACGTACTCAAAGTAAAAAGTTGGGGATGGCGGCGGCTTTTCACAAGCTTCGTTGACAATAAAACGGCAGGTATGATAATATGTCTGTGTATGACCACAGACCGGTTTGCATACGATAGATGCCGCGCGAAGGGGCGCGATTTGGAGGAGAGCGTATGAAGAAGATCATAGCGCTGGCGCTGGCGCTGCTGTGGCTGCTGGCGGCGGCCGCCGTCTGCGAGGAAGCGCCCGGGGCCGAGGCGTTTGACGATTCCGGCGCGTCCATGGCCAGCACGCTGGAGCTGACCAACATGACCATCTCCGTCGTGCAGAGCGGGCGGGCCAAGGGCGTGCGCCTGAAGGACATGACGCTGCGCCTGACCATGGGCGGCGCCGAGGGCGTGCCCACCATGCAGGTCAACTTCGACAACGGCAAGGGCCAGCAGGTGGACGCGGTCATACAGATCGTGGACAGCCGGCTGCTGATGGCCGTGGGCGGCATCGCGGGCACCTACTACGTGGACCTGGAGCGCATCGGCGGCGAGGACGGCCTCGGCGCGCAGGTGGCCACGGGCTACGGCAAGGCCATGATGCTGGCCGGGCCGCACCTGGACGTGCTGCTGATGGCGCTGCCCACCACCGACGCCTCGGGCATGCGCACGCTGGAGATCTCGATGCCCAACCGGATCTACACCGCCGTGGCGGAGGCCATGCTGGCCGTGGCGGAGGGCATGGATTCCACGGAGGAGACCGACGTGGAGGGCCTGCGCGAGCGGGTGGACAGCTCCGGCGAGGACGCGACGCTCAGCATCCGCTACAGGCAGTCCACCGGCGATATTGAGATCGCCGCGATGCAGGGCAAGAGCGGCGCGCAGATCGCCGCGACGATGGCGATGAAGGCAGAGCCGACGGTGATGGTGAACATCAGCGCCGACGAGGAGCAGTACGACCTGATGAACCTGGACGCGGACACGCTGGAGCTGATGCGCAGCGAGCTGGAGATGATCGCCCTGAAGTTCGGCAATTTCGCCGGCGGCACGGGGCTGAGCCGCATCTTCAAGCTGAAGTAGCGCGCCCGGGATACCCAATACGGACACAGGGATGGAGGCGTTCACGTCATGAAGAAGCTGATGGCCGTCGCGCTGGCGCTGCTGATGGCGCTGACCACCGCGGCTTGCGCCGAGCGGGCGAAGGTTTTGACCTGGTCCAACCCCTACCTGGAGCTGACTGCCGACGGCACCCGCCGCGATACGGACCTGTCCGGCTTCAGCCTGCGCGTGACGGGCGGCAGACCGGAGGGCGTCTCCACGCTGCAGGCGGAGGTGCTGAAGCAGGGCGAGGTCGTGGAGCGCGGCGTGCTGCAGTGCATCGACCAGAAGCTCTACATCCAGTCCGACGGGCTGAGCGCCACCTACGCCGTGGACCTGTCCGAGCTGGGCGGCCGCGGCCAGGAGCTCGTGGACGCCGTGTTCGCCGACATCGACCACCTGCTGGACTTCAAGCTGCCCGCGCTGGGCGGCGTCAAGCTGAAGATGGCGGACATGACCGTCATCGCGCCGCTGACCGGCGCGGCGGTCACCACCGACGCCAAGGGCAAGAAGAGCGCGAAGATCGACGTGCCCTACTTCATGGTCCGGCAGATGCTGGCCGTGGCCAGCCAGTACAAGGCGTCGCTGCCCGAATCCGCGCAGGCCGCGGCGGGGCCGCTGTTCAGCCTGATCGACCAGATGGTCGAGAGCGATTCCGGGTTTGCGCTGAAGGGCAGCGTGACCACCGGCAAGAAGAAGTCCACGCTGTCGCTGGACGTCTATCCGGTGCGCGGCGGCGCGACGGCCGAGGCCCCCGAGGCGAAGGTCAAGATCGTCTCCGCCAGGAACCAGGTGGACGTCACCGTGGACCTGTATCAGGGCGAGAGCACGGTGAACGTCGCGGCCTTCAACCTGACCTCGCACCCCAAGACCGAGGCGCTGGACTTCAAGCTGGACGCGATGAGCCTGGTCGTGATCGACGGCAGGCTGTACAAGGAGGACGGGGCCCAGGCGGCCTCGCTGAACATCAATTCGATGGGCCGGAAGACCTCGGCCTATCTGAACTACGGCACCATCGGCAACACCGACTTCGTCAACGTGATGGTGAACGCGCCGGGCAGCCTCGAGCTGACCGCCAGCATACAGGCCAACGACGACGGCGCGGGCAACAGCGCCGGCACCTCGGCGCTGGATTTTCAGACCTACGGCGACGCGCCGATGCGCGTCGGGCTGACCGGCGAGGTGGCCGAGGGCTACGAGGACGTGGGCTTCGGCAAGGTCACCAGGACCGAAAACGCCGTGGACCTGCTGCACATGACCGGCGCCCAGAGCGAAAAGCTGACCGCCGAGCTCAACCGCCTGCTGGATAAAGTGATGCGGGCGGGGCATCATTCGTAAATGACAGACGCTTTCCAAACCGCCGCTTCGCGGCGATCATCAAGTATACAGGACAGGTGAGAGACATGACAAAGGTAAACATCATCTCCGGCTTTCTCGGAGCCGGCAAGACCACGCTGATCAAAAAGCTGCTGGGCGGCGCGTTCGAGGGTGAAAAGGTCGTGCTGCTGGAGAACGAGTACGGCGAAGTGGGCATCGACGGCGGCTTCATGAAGGAGACCGGCATACAGATCACCGAGCTGAACTCCGGCTGCATCTGCTGCACGCTGGTGGGCGACTTCACGGAGGCCCTGGGCCAGCTGATCGATACCTACCACCCCGACCGCATACTGATCGAGCCCTCCGGCGTCGGCAAGCTGTCCGACATCCGGCGCGTGGTGGACGACGTGTCCAAGACCCACGAGATCGAGCTGGCCGGCTGCGCCACCGTGGCGGACGTGGGCAAGTGCCGCATGTACGCCCACAACTTCGGCGAATTCTTCATCGACCAGATCGAGAGCGCCGAGACCATCATACTCAGCCGCACCCAGCTGACCCAGCCCGAAAAGATCGAAAAGTGCGTGGCCCTGCTGCGCCAGCACAACGAAAAGGCGCGCATCATCACCACGCCCTGGGACGAGCTGGACCCGGCCGCGATGCTGGAGACCATCGAGCACCCCACGTTCCTGCTGACGCTGGACGACCTGCCCGAGCCGGACCACCACGATCACGAGCACCATCACGATCACGATCACGAAGAGCACGAGCACCATCACGACCACGATCACGATGAGCACGAGCACCATCACGACCACGATCACGATGAGCACGAGCACCATCACGACCACGATCACGACGAGCACGAGCATCATCACGACCACGATCACGACGAGCACGAGCATCATCACGACCACGACCACGATGAGCACGAGCACCATC
>JAFYBB010000134.1 GCA_017540445.1 Clostridia bacterium
AGCTATCCTGTGATTGGCCACGATGCGGGAAAATTCGCCGCAGATGATCCGCACGTGAAAACGCATGATCTCCGTCACGGACAGCCCTCCCTTCTGGTCGTTGACAACAGCATACCATAACAGATGCTGCGTGTCAAGCGTTGTTTTCGCCGAAGCGAAGGCAAAATCTCTTGTTGGGGACTGTCTCAAAACGCGCATTGCATGCGTAGGGGCGGCCAATGGCCGCCCGCCCGGGTACGAAGCGCATCGTGCTGCCCGGCGGGCGGCGCATCGCCGCCCCTACGCCATATCCCTGCAATACTATCATAACTCATGCGTGCGTCCTGTCACCGAAGCGGGGACCCCTCCCCTACCCGCCCCGCACCGTTTGCCACGCCTGAAGCGATTCCCGCATGAAGCCGGCCAGGTCCATGCCGAACAGCTCGCGCAGGAAGGCGGCGTCGGCGATGTCGCGAAAGTCGCCGGCGCGCACGATACGGCCCTCCCGCATGAACAGCACGCTTCGGCTCAGGCGCAGGGCCAGGTTCACGTCGTGCAGCACGCCGACGACGGTGTGCTTCCCGTCGGCGCACCAGCGGTGCAGGTAGTCCACCAGCTCCACCTGGTGCTTCACGTCCAGGTGGTTCGTGGGCTCGTCCAGCAGTATCACGTCCGGGTCCTGGGCCAGCGTGTGGGCCAAAAACACCCGCTGCAGCTGGCCGCCGGACAGCGCGTTCAGCGGCCGGTCCCTCAGGTCCGTCAGCCCCGTGGACGCGAGGCACCTGTCCACCGCCTCCCGGTCGGCCTTCTCCGGCCCTCCGAACAGGCCCCGGCGCATGTGCTGGTAGCGGCCCAGCATCACCGTGTCGTAGACGGTATAGGGGAAGTACACCGTGTTCACCTGGCTCATCACCGCCACCCGGGCGGCCAGCTGGCGGCGCTTCATGCCGGAAATCTCCTCCCCGTCCAGCAGCACCTGCCCCCGGTGGGGGATCAGCCCCGCCATGACCCGCAGCAGCGTGGTCTTGCCGCAGCCGTTGGGCCCCAGCACGCACCAGCTGCCGCCCGCCGGGAACGCGCAGCTGACATCGTGCAGCACGTCGCCGTCGCCGTAGCCGGCGCACACGTCATGAAGCTCAAGCACGGCGCTCCCCCCTCCTGCGGGCGAAGTACACCCAGGCGAAGAACGGCGCGCCCACCAGCGCCGTCACCGCGCCGACGGCCAGGTCGATCGGCGAGGCGATGGTCCGCGCCACCAGGTCCGCCAGCACCATGAAGGCCCCGCCGAACAGCGCGCTCATCGGCACGACCAGCCGGTGATTGCCGCCGAACAGGCGGCGCACCACGTGCGGCGCGATCAGGTCCACAAAGCCGATCACGCCCACGAAGGCCACCGCCGAGCCGGTCAGAAGCGCCGCCAGCGCGATCAGCATCAGCTTCACCCGCTTCAGCTCCACGCCCGCCGAGAGCGCCTGCTCCTCGCCGAAGGTCATCAGGTCCATCTCCCGGCCGAAGCGAGTCAGCAGCACAACGCCCGGCGCCACCAGCGTCACAAGCACCCCGCAGTTGCGCCAGGTCTGTCCGGCGAAGCTGCCCATCTGCCAGAAGATCAGCTGCTGCAAATGCTCCCGCGAGAAGGCGGTGAGCAGCGTCAGCACGGCGTTGACGAACAGCGACAGCACCATGCCGGTGAGGATCACGGTGGTGTTCTCCAGATTCCGGTCAAAGCGCGTGGACAGGCCCATGGCCAGGAACACCGTGCAAAGGCCCCCCGCGAAGCCGCAGAGCACCAGCGTGTAGCCCCCCAGCATCGGCAGCGTAAAGCCGGTGAGGATCACCGCCGCCGCGGCCAGCGACGCCCCGGAGGATACGCCCAGCGTGTAGCTGGAGGCCAGCGGGTTGCGCAGCACGCTCTGCATCACCGCGCCGCTGGCCGCCAGCGCCGCGCCGGTCAGAAACGCCATGACGGCCCGGGGCATGCGCAGCTGCCAGAGGATCGACGCGGTGATCGCCTCGATGTCCTGGGGCAGCGGCGCGCCGGTCAGCTTGCTCTTCACGATGGCCGCCATGTCGCCCGGGCCGATGAACACGCTGCCCAGGCCCATGCCAAGCAGCAGGCATAGTATGCCTGCTGCGATGCTGATTGTGATTTTCGTTCCGCGCCTCATGCCGCCGCGTCCAGTTGAGCGTACATCTCGGGGTAGATGGCCTCGGCCATCTGGCGAAGCGCCTTCACGATGCGGTGGTTCGGCTGGTTGCAGCTCTCGTCATCCAGCTGATAGACGGCGCCGTCGGCCACGGCCTTGACCTCGCCCCAGCCCTCGCGGCCCAGTATCTCACCCACCGGGTCGGGCAGGTAGCTGATGCAGGTCAGTATCACGTCGGGGTTGGCGGCCACGGCGTCCTCCTCGGTGACGGAGGCCCAGGGATCGCTGTCGGCGTACACGT
The DNA here is from genome assembly GCA_017540445.1 of Clostridia bacterium. Taxonomy (GTDB): domain Bacteria; phylum Bacillota; class Clostridia; order Christensenellales; family Aristaeellaceae; genus UBA2862. The sequence goes on from JAFYBB010000134.1 coordinate 2,428, forward strand.
TCTCCGCGCCGACGATCTCAAGCATCTCGTCGATGTAGGTGTTGCCGCCCGCGTAGTACAGGTAGGGCAGCGCGGAAACCTCCACGGCCACGCGCTTCCTGGAGGAAATGAGCGCGCCGATGGCGGCGATCTCATCGATCCCGGCCTGCATCTCGTCCACCAGCGCCTGCGCGCCGTCGGAAGCGCCCACGCAGTCGCCGATGAAGCGCACGTCCTCCTGTATGGCGGCGATGCTGCTGCTGGTGGGGATCTGCACCACCGGGATGCCCAGGTCGATCAGCGCCTGGTAGGGGTTGTCGCCGCCGGACAGGCTCATGCCGGTGATGAAGATCACGTCCGGCTGCAGCGCGGCCAGCTGCTCGGCGTCGGGGCTCATCATGTCAAACTGGGGAAGGGCCGCCAGCTCCGGCTGATAGGTCGCGGAATAGCTGTCCACGGCCACCAGCTTGTCCTGAAGACCCAGGTCCGTCAGCACCCGGGTGGTGGACGGGGCCATCGACACGATCTTCTGAACGTCGTCGGGCAGGCTGATCGGCTCGCCCGCGCGGTCCTCGGTGGGGGCGGCCAGAGCGGCGGCGCTCAGGCACAAAAGCAGCGCAAGTACCAGTGCAAACAGTTTCTTCATGGGGTCTACCTCCTCGTTTTTTTGCGCATGACAAACACGCGGTCTGTCGGCGCAGGGCAGGTCTCCTGGCTCTGGCGTCATCGGCACGGCGCGGCCTTCCCGGATTTCGCCTGTTGAATCGGTCGGCGTTCAAATCCGCCCTATGAAACCGACCGGCTCAGGTTTATATTCCAGTGACACAAATTGCGCCTGCCTCGTCCCTCACAGTGACGGGCTCGCTCGGGATTCGCACCCGATTCTCTATTCTCGCCGGTCTCCCGGCGCACCCTGCGCGCTTGCGCGATTGTTTCGCGGTTTCCGCGAACGGCTTTATTCTATCATATCGGAAGTTGATTTGCAACCGGACTGTGGCGAAGTGAGGAATTAGGAGTGAGGAGTGTGGAGCATAAGTGTGCCTCGACCCTGTTGGCCAGTTCCCCTATCTGGCTTAAATTGAATACACATGCCTCGGCCAGTTTTGAATCAGCACAAAATTGCTCGTAGGTTACACCTTCACAGTAGCCAATAATCTTTCCGGCATAGTAACTGTTCAGTCCAGTGCAACAGATTCTGATTTATCGAGTTGTACGTATGAGGCGACCTCATCCGACCTCGCTTCGCTCGGCCACCTTCCCCAAAGGGGAAGGCTTTTGGAATAAAGCCCGGCAGCAGGTTGCCTTCCCCTCTGGGGAAGGTGGCATTTGCGGAGCCTGCGGAGCAAATGACGGATGAGGTCGTCTCGCACAAACATCCTGTCAATTCAGGATTTTAACGACTGAACAGTTACCCGGCATAAGCGGATAGCTTTTTCACAATAATCTCATTCTTCATAAACTGTTATTCCCGTCTCACGGATCTCACGATCAATACTTGACCCTGCCTGAATATGTGTCACGTCGAACAAATCCACCTGCTTGCCGACGGTGCGCCGGACATCGTCCAAAAAACCAACAAAGCGGAGGCCCTTCAATCCACTGTCAACCAACAGATCCACGTCGCTCTTCTCAGTGGCAGTACCCTTGCCATAGGAGCCGAAAAGGACCGCTCGATGAATACCGTATCGCGCAAAAACCGGCGCCAGAGTATCCCGCAATTGCGGTACAGTATAGATTTCTGTCATCCATTCTCCCTCCCCTTGTTTTACGCTCTCATTATACCCCAAACTGTCGAAATAAGCAACCCTCCGCGATCAGAAGATCCAGGGCGCTTCGTAGGAGCTATGCAGCGCGCCCCGCCGCCGATACTCCGGCAGCGGGGCGTGTTTGTCACAGGACATATCAAACAAGCCTCCAATGGCCACTGACTACTGACAACCACCAGTCACTAATCACTAATCACTAATCACTAACCACCAACCACTGGCTACTGACAACTGGCAACTGACTACTGTCTACTACTTGACCTTACTGCTCTTCACGGCCCCGGACCACTCGGACCAGTAGATCTTGCCATTCACGGTCTTATACGCGCGGATGCGCACGTAATAGGTCTTCCCCGCCGTCAGCTTCTTCAGCACCTTTTTGACGGTCGCGGCCTTCTTCACCGTCGCCTTCTTCGCGCCGGTGAAATCCTTCTTCAGGCCGTACTGGATCTGATAGCCGGTGACACCGCCGGAGGCCTTCTTCCAGGTGGCGGTCAGCTGCTTATTGCCCGCCTGCAGCTTCAGGCCTTTGACCTTCGCCGGATTGATCGCGAAGGTCGCTTTCTTTGAGCCGGCGTAATTGCCCTTGCCCGTCACCGTCACGGTCGCCTTGCCGATCTTGACGTTGTTCTTGTAGCTGACCTTGTAGTCCGTGCCCTGCTTCAGGGCCTTGCCGTTCAGCTTCACCGTCACGGCGGGCTTGATCGCCTTGCCGGTCCAGGTCTGGGCCTTGACGGTGAGCCTGGCCTTGGAAAGGCTGACCTTCGGGGCGGCGGTCGGCTCCGGGGTCTGCACCGTGACCTTCGAGCTGTCGATCACGTTGATCGTGACCGCGTGGTGGTCATAGCGCTGGGCGTTGACCAGCAAATACATGTGCAGCGTGGCGGTGCCCACGCTCAGGCCGGTATACTCGATCCAGCCGTCGCAGGTCCACAGGCCGCCGGACTTCGAGAATGTGTTCCCGCTCATGCGATTGTATTTGACGACGTCGTTCCCGTCCTCCAGAAAATCGGCATAATAGGTAAAATTGTTCTCCGGGTCCGCGTCGGTGCTCAGCGTGTACTCCAGGTGCGCGACGGGGTCCTCAGCCAGGTCGACGGTGACCTCCGTCTGCTTCGGCGTGCACTTGAAGCCGGCGCTCTCGCTGGCGCGGGGATAGGTCGGGCCGTTGGCGAAGATCTGAACGCTGTCCCACGAGGAGGAGCCCGGCGCCTTCACCCGCACGGTGTAGTTGCCGCCCACGTCCACGGAAGGCCTGACCAATTCGATGACATTGCCAGCCTGGGCCTCCAATTCCGCAGATTCGATATTGACGTCGGTGCCCCATGCGAGGTTGCCCTCCCGGTTCAGGACCTGCACCGTCAGCGGCGAATAGAGCGCTTCGCCGGTCAGCGTCGCGCTGCCGACGGTCGCGGGACGCAGCTGCACGCAGATCGGGAATTTCTCCTCGGCTTTCACCGTGCCGCCGTGTTCGGGCGATGTGATCACCGCCAGCACGTCGTCGGTGACGGGCGCGCGGGTGGCGATCGGTGCGACCGTGACGGTCGCGCCCGAGGCGGTGAAGGTCACGCTGTCCCAGGCGTCGGGCGATCCCGGCACGCGCGCGCGGATGGTGTACGTGCCCGGTTCCCACAGGGTGAGCGTGGCGTATTGCGCGCCCTCATCGGTAAACCAAAGGCCGCTGTAATCGCTGATGTAATCGTCGCTGACGACCGCGCCGTCCCGGAGCACCTGCACGCGCATCGGGATATACTTCCAGGCATCGCGCCTGACGTCGAAGCTGGAGGGCGTAGGGTTGACAAAGGTGCAGAACAGCTTGATCCTGCCCGTGCTCACCGTCGCCCCGTCCGCGGGCTGGGTGATGCGCACCAGGCTTGTATCGGAAGTCTCCGCCGACACGGCGAATGCCGATTCGTCCGGCGCGTCCTCCCACAGCTCGGCAGCCAGCTCCACGACCTCGTCCGCGGCGTACAGCCCCCCGACGTCAACGCCCTCCGTCTCCGAGACCTCCGGCTCCACCGCGGCGCTGATCACGTTCGCGTCCTCCATCGTCGCCGCGGGGCACAGCCCCGCGACCAGCAGCAGCACCAGAAGCGCCGACAGATATTTCCTGAACTTCATACGCGAGCCTCCTTTCTTTACACCATTTTATCTGCATTTTTCGTGCTTGTCAATCCTCCCCCTTTCTGGTACAATATCGGCAGCCAATATTACAAGCAAGGAGTGGTTCCCATGAAAAAGCAGTGGCCGCTGGACACGGCGGTTTCCTTCGACCCCTACTACGGCGAGCTGGACCGGGACGGCGATCAGGGCTACGAATACCTGCCCGATGGCAGGGTGTTCTTCCGCATCAAGGCCCCCAACGCCCGGGAGGTCGCCATCGACCAGTTCGGCACGCTGTTCCCGCTGAAGAAGGTCTCGGATGAGATGTGGGAGGGCGAGGTGGACCTGGGCCGCGGCTTCAAGTACTTCTTTCTGAAGATCGACGGCGCGGACGTGCTGAACCCGTACCTGCCCATCGGCTACGGCTGCTGCCGGCCCATGAACTTCGTGGATGTGCCGGTGCCCGGCGAGGAGGCCTGGGACGCGCTTACGGACATCCCCCACGGCGCGGTCACCCGGCGCTACTACCCCTCGTCCGTCACCGGGAAGCTGGAGATCTGCCTGGTGTACACGCCCGCCGGCTACGACCCGGCAAAGAAGTACCCGGTGCTGTACCTGCAGCACGGCTACGGCGAGAACGAGACGGGCTGGGTGTACCAGGGCCACCTGGGCCGCATCGCCGACAAGCTGCTGCACGACGGCGACATTGTGCCGATGATCATCGTGATGGGCAACGGCATGGCCCTGCGCGAGGGCGGCGAGCGGGAGTTCGAGCTGTTCCCCCGCGTGATCCTCAACGACCTCATCCCCTACATCGAGGCCAACTACCCGGTGCTGACCGACAAGTGGCACCGCGCGATGGCCGGTCTGAGCATGGGCAGCTTCCAGACCAGCCTGGTGACGCTGACCCACCCGGACCTGTTCGGCTACGCCGGCCTGTTCAGCGGCTTCCTGCGCGCCCCCTGGCGCGACAAGGGCGAGGCGCACCTGGCGATCCTGGACGACGTGCAAAAGTTCAAGGCCAGCTTCCGCGTGTTCTACCGCGCCATGGGCACCGAGGACCAGTTCTTCGACACCTTCGCAAACGACGACACACTGATCCAGCAAAAGGGCGTGGACGCCGCCATGCTGCGCCGCACCTTCCCCGGCGGCCACGACTGGAGCGTGTGGCGCCGGTGCATCCATGACTTTTTGCCGATGCTGTTCAAATAACGCAGGCATAGAGCAACACACGCCCCCGCCGCCGGTATTCCGGCAGCGGGGGCGCGTTTGTCATGGGATTACTTGATCTTCCTGCTCTTCACGGCCTTGGTTGTCGGCCATTCCGTTTGCTTGGAGCTTATTCCCCATAAAACCCATTATTACTGTACTTCGCCCATTTGAAATACATCTCTTTGTAATTCTGCTTGATGAAGTTCTGAATTCTCTTGATCTCACGATCATTGAGCTTGCCTCTGTTCTGGACAACCGTATCACCGTTGCTCTTGACGAAGAACTTGCCGGAGCCGCCCTCAGACAACTGCTCATCGCTGGCATGGACATGCATGCACTCCACCGTGCAGAAGGATGTGAAATAGAGATAATACCCGGCAATCTTGAAATCGTAGTATTTAGGCATCCTCTTCCTCCAGGAATTGCCGGTTGGCAGTATAGTAATCCAGGGCAATCTGTAATTCAATGTCATCCATACTGGTTTCCAGCACTTCCCCTGCCTCGGTAATCACAGCCGCCTTGTCCGTCTGGTTCAGGTTCAAGACACGGAAGCCCTTTGGATCACGCGTAAACGCATAGCCGTTAACAATCATGTCCGCCGCATCGGCAATACTCATGATAGCTGCTTCAGTCATAGTCAATCTTCACTCCCTTGATCGGCGCGAGAAACGACGTGGGATCAAAGTACAGATCCTTCAAAATCGGGACCAGATCAATGTATTCCTCTTCGTCCTGGCTGTTGTGCCTGTATTTCGCGTCGACGACCAGATAACCATTGTTCCATTCCTTCACCCTTGTATACCTCTCCAGAGAGTAGGGGGCGCGGAAACGAACGACATGATCGCCGCAGCGAAAAACGCTGAACCCATCCCGGCTGCTCAGATAGGCCTCCACACCATCACGCTCCTCGAACACGTCGCACACATTCTCTATAACAGTTTTAGCTTACCACAAATTGCATGATCGCGCAAGTGGAACCGAAGATTTATGGAGTGGGCGAGCGCATGATTTCATACCGGCGGCTGTGGGAAACCATGCGCAACAGAAATGTGACCCAATATGCACTGATCTACAAGCACCATGTCAGCCCCAGCCAAATCACCCGCATGAAGCGCAATGAGAGCGTCAGCACGCACACGATCGAGGTGTTCTGCAGAATTCTCAACTGCCGCGTCGAGGATGTGATGGAGTACATCCCCGATGAGCCGGATGGGTAGCGGTTTGTACACAAATGAGTCTGAGTCGCGGAGACAGGGTAGGCAAATGCCCCCTCATAGATCCTTCTCCATTCTGACGCAGCGGAACGTGTCGCCGTCCACGGCTTCGCCGACTATCTCATAGTCCATCTGTTCATAGAACCCGATCTTGTTGTCCCGGCTCTCAATCACCGCTTTCGCGTAGTTCATCTCCTCCGCCCATGCCTCACAGGCCAAGACGACCATCGTCCCGATGCCCTGACGCCGGTATTCCGGGAGAACGACCACGCGCCCGATCATCACGCTCGATTTGTCAAGCGCATACATCCGCGCCGTGGCGATGGGGAAGTCATCGTCCGTCACGACGATGTACTTTGTCTCCGGTCCGTCATGCTCGTCAAACTCCTGACGGAGCGCGATGTGGTGCTTCTTCGCCATCGCCTGGATGCGGACGTAATAGGCCCCCGCCTGCTGCCAGGTCTCCGTGGCCCGGATGACGGACAGGTTTGGAAGCGGCTTGATCTCGTTTATATCCGAGGCGAAGAAGGTGTAGCCGTTGACCTCGACCCCCTCCTCGTCGCGGTTGAGAATATGAAAGCACCAGTCCGCGGACTGTGCCTCCGCGAGCCCCGTGAACACGCGCCCGTCCGTGTCCGTGATGCGGACGATCTTTCCGTCATACTGTGAGTAACCGGCCACTGTCATTCCTCCATCCTGTGCCGCTTGATGCTCAGTTCATCTCTCATTATACACCATTTCAGGCGCTTTGTCATTGGCTTGGCCATCGAAACGCGCGTCCCAGTTCACATTGGGTTGTTATTCATCTGCCATAATGCCACCGTACAAGGGAGTGACGACAGTATGTCCAAGACGATAGGCATTGACCTGGGCACCACCAACAGCTGCGTTTCCATCGTGGAGGGTGGCCACCCGGTCATCATACAGAACGACAAGGGCGAGCGCGCGACGCCCAGCGTGGTCGCGTTTACAGACAAGGGCGACGTACTGGTGGGCAGCGCCGCGAAGCGCCAGCAGGCCGTAAACCCGGAGCGCACCGTCAGCTCCGTCAAGCGCCAAATGGGCACGGACTGGACCGCCAATATCAACGGCAAGCGGTGGACCGCGCAGGAGATCAGCGCCATGATCCTGCGCCGACTGCGCCAGGACGCGGAGGCGTATCTGGGCGAGACGGTCACCGACGCCGTGATCACCGTGCCCGCCTATTTCAACGACATCCA
>JAFYBB010000135.1 GCA_017540445.1 Clostridia bacterium
CTGCTCTCCGTCGAAAAGGCGTTCGAGTACAACCGGCGCGGGTATTCCTCCGCCATCATACTGGTGCTGTTCGTGATGATCGTCGTGCTGTCGGTCATACAGCTGAGCATCACCAAGCGGCGGGAGGTGAAGTACTGACATGTCGGCCCTCAGAAGGAAGCTGCGCATCGAGCGCATCCGGAAGCTGTTCACGCTGCTGATCGGCTTTGTCTATCTGTTCCCGATGTACATCGCCGTGTCGAACTCCTTCAAGCCCTACGGGGAGATCATCAATTCGCCCCTCTCCCTGCCGCTGCACGCGACGATGGACAACTACGCCGAGGCCTTCCGCAGCTCCAACATCGCCTCGCTGTACGCCACGAGCCTGTTGATCACGTTCAGCTCCGTGGCGCTGCTGGTGCTGATCTCCTCCACCGCGGCCTACGTCATCATTCGCCGGAAAAACCGGGTGTGCCGGTTCCTGTACGCCTACGCGCTGATCGGCATCATGGTGCCGCCGGTGGTCACGCTGGTGCCCAGCATCCGGACGCTGAGCATGCTGCACCTGATGTACAAGCCCACGGGCCTTCTGATGTTCTACGGCGGCGCGTACTTCAGCACCACTATATTCCTGTACACCGGCTTCATCAACACGATACCGGTCAGCCTGGAGGAATCGGCGTACATCGACGGCGCCGGCTCCATCTCGATCTTCTTCAGGATACTCTTCCCGATGCTCAAGCCCTGCACGGCCACGGCCACCATACTGATGGGCATGTGGATCTGGAACGACTTCCTGAACCCGATGTACATCCTCGGCTCCACGGCGGGGCGCACCATCACCACCGGCATCTACAACGCCATCGGCGCGCACACGTCCCAGTGGAACCTGGTGTTCGCGAACGTGATGCTGGCGTCGACGCCGGTGGTGATCCTGTACCTGTGCATGCAGGGCAGGTTCATGAGCGGCCTGATCGCCGGCGCGGTCAAGGGGTGAACCGGCAGGCCGCCTCCCGGATGCGCCTGAGCCGCTTCATGGCGTCGCTGCCGCCGCGGCCGAAGTGATCGTGCAGCGCCAGGTATTCCCGATACAGCGCGTCGTAGATTCGGACATTGTCCGTTTCCGGCGCGCTGACTTCATCCCCGGCGCCGCCCATGCGCCCGGCGGCTTCCGCGACGCTGGGGTACAGCCCCGCCGCCGCGGCGGCGAATATGGCCGAGCCCAGCGCGCCGGCCTGGCTGGTGCGCACCACACTGATCTCCCGGTCCAGCACGTCGGCGTAGATGCGCAGCAGCAGCGGGTTCTTCCGGGCGATGCCGCCGCAGGCGAACACGCGCTTCACCGGCACGCCGTTGCGCTCAAAATTGTCCAGGATCACCCGGGTGCCGTAGGCGGTCGCCTCGATCAGCGCCCGGTAGATCTCCTCGGGCCGGGTGGACAGGGTCATGCCCAGCATGAGGCCCGTGAGGCCGGCGTCCGCCAGCACGCTCCGGTTGCCGTTCCACCAGTCCAGCGCCATCAGCCCGCTCTCCCCGGGGCGCAGCCGTGTCGCCCGGTCGGTCAGCCACCGGTGCGCGTCCATGCCGCCCGCCCGGGCTGCCTCGTGGACGTAGGCCGGGCAGCCGTGGTCGACGTACCAGGCGAACATGTCGCCCACGCAGCTCTGGCCGGCCTCGTAGCCGATCATGCCGGGGAGTATACCGCCGTCCACCACGCCGCAGATGCCCGGCACGCACCGCAGGGCGTCGCCGACCAGTATGTGGCAGCCGGAGGTGCCCAGTATCATCATCAGGTCCCCGGGCTCGGCGCGGCCCAGCGCCGGCATGGACACGTGGGCGTCGATGTTGGCCGCGGCCACCGGCGTGCCGGGCACAAGCCCGGTGAGGGCGGAACCGGCCCCCGTGACGCGGCCCGCCAGGCTGCCGATGGGCTTGATCGTGCCCCTGAGCTTGTCGCGGGGCGCGGCGGCCAGCCGCGGGTCCACGGCTGCGAGAAAGGCCTCGGGGAAGCCCTCGGCGCGGTTCCAGAAGCACTTGTAGCCCGCGATGCCCCCGGCCCGGGTGTCGGTGCCGGTGATCCGCTGCACCAGCCAGTCGCCCACGTCGATGAAGCGGTCCGCGGCGGCGTACACCTCCGGGGCCTCCTCTAAGATCTGCCACAGCCGGGGGAACAGCCACTCGGAGAACACCCGCCCGCCGTAGCGCTCCAGGAACGCGTCGCCGCGCCGGTGCGCCAGGTCGGTCATGCGGTCGGCGTGGTCCTGGGCGGCGTGGTGCTTCCAAAGCATCATCCAGGCGTGGGGCTTTCTGGCGAATTCCGGCTTCAGGCACAGGGGCGCGTTGTTCCCGTCCACCGGCAGCGCGGTGCTGCTGGTGGCGTCGATGCCCAGGCCCGCCACATCCCCCGCGCGCACGCCCGCGCGCTTCAAAGCCTCCGGGATCACGGTCCCCAGGCACGCCAGGTAATCCCCCGGATGGGCCAGCGCCCAGTCCGGCCCCAGGGGCGTGCCGTCCGGCAGCGCCTGCGTCATCACGCCGTGGGGATAGTCCATCGCGGCGTCCGCCAGCTCGCGCCCGGTGTCGGCGTCCACCACCAGGGCCCGGGCGGAGAGCGTGCCAAAGTCCACGCCAACGGTGTATCGACCCATGCAGATCCCCCTCCTCATTGCCTGTATACTAATATATTCCGCGGTTTCTGTCAAGCAATGCGCCTAAACGGCGCATCAGGATATAGACGCATGCACGTTTCCGTGATATAATGGATATGTAAATTTTTACCTGCCGCTGCCAGATACGAGGAGGACCGCCTATGTGCCAGGATCATGCGGACAACCGCGCCCGGCGTGAAGACGCCGCGACCGCGCAGGCGCGCGAAGCGTCGTGGGACGCCAAAGCCATCAACACGCACATCGCCCATGCGCTGGCCCGGGGCTACATGTACCTGTTCTATGTCGACATGGACACCGGGGAATACATCGAGTACTCCACCGGCGACGCCCTCGGCGTGCTCAGCGAAGCGCGGCGGGGCGCGGATTTCTTCGGGGGCTGCGAGCACTACGCCGGGCAGTACGTGCATCCCGGGGACCGACCGGCGTTTCTGAAGGCCATGGATCGCGCGGCCCTGTCCCAGGCGCTGGAGCGGTCCGAGGTGTTTGACATGACCTGCCGCATACTGAAGGCGGGGGAGCCGTACTACGTGAACCTGCGCGTTTCGCGGATGGAGGACGATCCGCGCTTCATCGTGATCGCCGTGTCGGACGTGGACGAGCTGATGCGCCAGCGCCTGGCCGAGCAGCGGGTCCAGGAGGAGCGCACCGTCTACGCCCGGCTCCACGCCCTCACGGGCAACTTCATCTGCGTGTACGTGGTCGACCCCCAGACCGGCCGCTACCGCGAGTTCAGCGCCACCGACGACTATGTCGAGAGCTTCGCCCAGGCCAAGGAGGGCACGGATTTCTTCGGCACCGTTCGCAGGGCCGCCCGCCAGTTCAACCATCCGGAGGACCTGGCCCGCTTTCTGTCGGCCTTCACCCGGGAAAACGTACTGGCGGAGATCGAGCGGCACGGCATATTCACGCTGGTCTATCGCCTGATGATGGACGGCAACCCCCTCTATGTCCAGATGAACGCCGCTATGGTGGAGGAGAAGGAGGGCCGCCGCCTGATCGTGGGCCTCAACGACATCGACGCCCAGTACCGCCAGAGCGAGAACGACAAGGAGATCGCGCGCCAGCGGGAAATCTTCAACCAGATCACCGCGAGCCTGGCCGAGCAGTACGACACGCTGTACTACATCGACATCGCGACCAGCACCTACGTCGAGATCTCCTCGACCGACGAATACAAGAAGCTGAACGTGCCGGCCACCGGGAACGACTTCTTCGCCGAGAGCCGCCGGAGCATCCGAAAGTACGTGCACCCCGAGGACCAGGAGAAGGCCCTCAGCCTGCATTACAAGGACGTGATGCTGGACAACCTGAAGCACAAGAGCTCCTTCTCGCTGGCCTGGCGGTTGGTCGTGAACGGCAAGGTCAGCAACATCCGCCACACCGAGATCATGGCCAGGGACGGGCAGCACATCATCGTCTGCATCAAGAACATCGACGCGGAGATACAGGCCAAGCTCGCCCAGCGCGAGGACCAGAAGAAGAACGTTACCTTCACGCAGATCGCCGAGCGGCTGGCCGATCACTACGACATGATCTACTACATCGACTGCGTGAGCGAGCACTACGCGGAGCTGTCCGCGAAGAAGATACTGGGCGAGCTGAAGATCCAGGAGGAGGGCGAGGCGTTCTTCGCAGCCTGCTGGCGCAACGCGGGCCGCCTGATCCATCCGGAGGACAGGGAGCGCATCCGGCTGTTCCTCGACCGGGACAACCTGATCTCCCAGCTGGAGAACCGGCGGCAGCTGACCGAGGACTACCGCATGATCGTCGACGGCGGAAGGACCCAGTTCACGCGCATGTCGGTGACATACTCCTCCGACCACAGCCACTTCATCATCTGCGTCGAGAACCGCGACAAGGACGTCCGCAGGGAGCAGGAGCACCTGGCGGCACTCTCGATGGCCAATGAGATCGCCCGGCGGGACGAGCTGACGCACACGAAGAACAAGACGGCCTACCACGAGATGGAGAGCGAGCTGCAGCGGCAAATCGGAGAAGGCTGCGACCCCTTCGGCATACTGGTCTGCGACATCAACGGCCTGAAGGTGATCAACGACACCGAGGGCCACAAGGCCGGCGACGACTACATCAAGACCTCCTGCATGCTGATCTGCCGCATCTTCCACCACAGCCCCGTGTTCCGCATCGGCGGCGACGAGTTCGTCGTGATCCTCCGGGGCCAGGATTTTGAGAACCGGACGCAGCTGCTCTCCAGCCTGAGAAGGCAGGTGGAGGAGAACATCCGCCTCGGCGAGGGGCCCGTGGTGGCCTCGGGCCTGGCCGAATACCGGCCCTCCGCGGACAAGACCGTCGAGGATGTGTTCAACCGCGCCGACACCCAGATGTACGCGGACAAGGCGCGCCTGAAGGAGCAGAAGCTGCTCCAGGAGAGCCACTCCCTGAAGGAGAAGGCCAACATACGCATCATCAGCGAGGACCGGCGCAAATTGCTGGACTCCCTGTTCAGGTCCTTCGAGGTGGTCTCGGAGGGCACCTACGTGTACCTCTGCGACATGAAGTACGACTTCTCCCGCTGGTCCAAGAGCGCGGTGGACACCTACGGCCTGCCGTCGGAATACATGTACGGCGCGGGGGACATCTGGGAGAACCAGATCCATCCGGACGACCGGGCGGCCTATCACAGGGGCATCGACGAGATCTTCTCCGGCGACGCCTCGGCCCACGACATGCAGTACCGGGTGCGCCGGCCCAACGGGGAGTACGACGTGTGCACCTGCCGCGGCGTCGTGGTCCGGGACCTGTCCGGCGAGCCGGACTACTTCGCCGGCACCATCCGCAACCACGGCATACAGGGCCACGTGGATACGCTGACTGGCCTGCGCAACCAGTACGGCTTCTTTGAGGACCTGGAGGTGTGCATCAAGCGCAACACGGGCATCAGCGTGATACTGTTCGGCATCAGCAAGTTCTCCGAGATCAACGAGATGTACGGCTACCACTTCGGCAACCGCGTGCTGCAGCTCTACGCCCGGGAGATCTTCCGGGCCACGGAGAACAAGGTCCACATCTACCGGATCGACGGCACGAAGTTCGCGCTGATCAGCAACACCCATTCCATCGCGGAGCTTCGGGACGGCTACAACCGCTTCCGCGGGTATCTGCACGAGAATTTCAAGGTGGACGGCAAGAACATACTGCTCGATCTGCACTGCGGCGCGCTGCGGGTGGACAACTTCGACGTCGATTCCCAGACCGTCTACGCCTGCCTGAACTACGCCGACGAGGAGTCCAAGGTCCGCAAGCAGGGCGACATGGTGGAGTTCAGCAACGACCTGACCGAGGACAACCAGCAGCGGCTGGAGAAGCTGCACGCGATACGCGCCTCCATCATGCACGGCTACGACGGGTTCTACCTGCTCTATCAGCCGGTGGTGGACGCGAAGACCGAGCGGCTGATCGGCGTGGAGGCGCTGCTGCGCTGGAAGAACGACCGCTACGGCATGGTCCCGCCGGACCAGTTCATACCGATACTGGAGTCCGACCCGCTGTTCCCGGAGCTGGGCGAGTGGATACTGAGGGAATCGATACTGGCGGCCAAGCAGGTGCTCAGCCAGAACCCCGGGTTCATCATCAACGTGAACCTGTCGTACACCCAGCTGGAAAAGCCGGATTTCGTGGACATGGTGCTGCGCATACTCAACGAGCTGGGCTATCCGCCGGAGCACCTCTGCCTGGAGGTGACAGAGCGGTGCCGGCTGCTGGATCTGGACCTTCTGAAGAACGTGGTCGTCAATCTGAAGGCCCGGGGCGTGCTGATCGCGCTGGACGACTTCGGCACCGGATTCTCCTCCATCGGCATACTGAAGGAGATCCCGGTGAACATCATCAAGATCGACCGCAGCTTCGTGAAGATGATCGAGGAGAACGACATCGACCGGCAGCTGATCCGCAGCATCGCCGACATGGCCTCCATATTCGGCGCCAAGGTCTGCATCGAGGGAATCGAGACCGAGGGCATGCGGGACATACTGAAGCAGTACCATGTGGAGAGCTTCCAGGGCTACTACTACGCCAAACCCCTGCTGCTGGAACAGTTCCTGGAGTGGGACAAGGCCGCGAGGGAGAAGAGGGAGTAGGGAGTAGGGGCGGCGATGCGCCGCCCGCCCGTTCGAGTGAGGAGTTAGGAAGTAGGAGTTAGGAGTATAAGGATGCCTGCCTGAGAGGGAACAGGTAACAGGAATAGTTGGGGACCGAATTGCCACGTAAATCAGCCGTCAGGCGGTATGAGTGCCCGAGCGAAGCGAGGGGCGGGAGCCGACGTGGCAATCCGGTCCTCTGTTTTCTGTATTCAGAATGAGTCAAGGAACCTGTCCCCGTGACTCACGGGCGGGGAAGCTAAGAGTGCTTTCCTGTACCCTGCGTCGGTGTTACGCGCCGACGCGCGGTTTTTGGTTCGCGCGTGCGCATTCCATCGCCTTTTGCTGGATGGCCCGGATGTCGTCCTGAACCGCGGCGGGCGGCGGGGCTTTGGGCGGCGGGGCGTCGTTGCGGAGGCGGTCCGCCAGTGCGTAC
>JAFYBB010000136.1 GCA_017540445.1 Clostridia bacterium
CGTACAGCACCGGCACCACGAACAGCGTCATCAGCGTGGCGTAGCTGAGGCCGCCGATGGACACCACGGCCATGGGCTGCATCATCTCCGCGCCCATGCCGCGGCCCAGCGCCATCGTGTGACACCGGGACGTGTGACACCGGGACGGTCCTGTTGTCAGCTTTTCCTTGTCACCGGGACGGTCCTGTTGACAACTTTTCTTGTCAACAGGACCGTCCCGGTGACAATGAACGAGCTGTACGTGTACGCCGCCCGCCGCGTGATGTGGTATCTGCGCCTCACCGCCCAGCTGACCGGCGCGGAGGCGGACTACGTGCAGACCGTCCAGGTCTGGCCCGAGGGGGACGGGACTGTGGTGTTCGGGAGGGAGTAGGGAGTAGGGGAGAATTAGGAATGAGGAATTAGGAATGAGGAATTCAGGTGCAAATCCCTGACGGGATTTGTTTGAGTCACTGGGACCGGATTGCCGTCTGTTCGAGAGGGAGTAGGGAACAGGGAACAGGGGACAGGGGACAGGGAACAGGGGACGGGGATGGTTGGAGTTTACCGCGTGTGTGTCCGGCGGCGGGGCGGCTTGACAAAGCAGCGGGGACTGGTATAATGGGATTGTGGCTCTATCGATGAATAAACGGGCGCCGGGGGTTGGCGCGCGGACGAGCACAGGCTGGCCCTCAGGCGCGCGGCGCTCTATATAGGATGCTTTGCCGCCGTGTTCGGCGGGATGTTTGCCGCGCAGGGGTATTTCCGCAGGCGCTACGGCTTCACCTCCGACGCCATACCCAAGAACGCGGCCTACCTGTTCATGGTGGGCCAGAACACGAAGATGCTGGGCATCGTCGGCGGCAACAACCAGGCCCTGAGGAACCGGTACATCAAGGAATACGGCAACGCGAAGGATGTGAGCCGGGCCTGCTTCAACAAGGGGCTCAGCCGCATCCGCGAGCGCGGCCTGTGGGGGAACATCGCCTTCTACGAGCAGAAGATCAACGTCGCCTACAACGACGGGTATTTCAACAATACCCAGCGGGACGAGATGTTCCGGATGGACAGGACCTTCCTGTACGACGTCTACATCCAGGACGGGGCTTACTACCAGGTGCTGGCGACGGTGTTCCAGGTACTGTGGGACGCGGTGCTGCTGACGATGTCGCTGTACGCGCTGTCCATCGTCCTTCGGGCGCGGGCGCGGCGACGGGCGCGGCGCGGGAAGCCGGCCGGCGCGCTCTGCGCGCCGTTCAGGAAAGGCCCGGGCGCGAAGAGCGGAAGCGTGATCCGCTTTCTGATGATCGTCGCGCTGGCGATCAACGCCTATCTGATGTGTCTGGAGGGCCGGGCGAAGTACCTGTACATGTTCACACCCATGTACATCGG
Source organism: Clostridia bacterium (assembly GCA_017540445.1). Lineage (GTDB taxonomy): Bacteria > Bacillota > Clostridia > Christensenellales > Aristaeellaceae > UBA2862. The sequence goes on from JAFYBB010000136.1 coordinate 1,372, forward strand.
CATGTTCGGCATCATGTTTCACCAGCTTTCCGCGCCGGTTGCCGTGGCGCTGGGGAAGCGCCGCGAGAGAACAGAGAAGGAATGATGGGGGGATGCTGTCATGAAGAACGGACTGAAATGGGCCTGCGCGGCGGCGCTGGCGGTGGCGCTGGCGTTTTCGGTGACGGCCGGCGTGTCGGAGGACGATGCGCCGGACGCGGAGCAGGTCCGCGCCGGGGATGTGGATACGCCGGTGGAATCCACGGAATTTGATCTTGAGCCGGACGTGCGCGAGGAGGAGCTGTCGCTGCAGCCCGCCGGCGTGTCCGCGGCGGAGGGGCCGGCGGCTTCCGCGGACGCGGAGACGGTGAACGGCGTTCCCGTTCGGCTGCGGCTGGAGCAGGGGCAGACCTTCGCGCTGGACACGGGCGCGCCGGGCGGGAAGCTGAGCTTCAAATCCTCCGTCCCGAAGGTGGCCAAGGCCGACGAAGCGGGCGTCATCACGGCCAGGGCGCCGGGAAACGCCACGATCACCTGTTTTTCCGGCGGGGAGCCCTTCGCCGCCTGCGAGGTGACGGTCGGCCGGCCCGACGGGTTCATCATCGAAGCGGGCGTCGTGACCGGCTATACCGGCGAGGGCGGCGATATCGTGATACCGTCGGCGGACGATGCGGGGAATACCGTCACCCGGATCGGCAAAGCGGCCTTCATGGGCAACAGGGCCATCACGGGCGTTCTGATTCCCGCCGGCGTGACGCGGATCGGAAAATCCGCCTTTGAAGGCTGCGCGGCCCTGGAATTCGTTCAGATGCCCGGCAGCGTGGAGAAGATCGGCGAATCCGCGTTCAAGGACTGCGACAGGCTTTTGAGCATGGACCTCTATTGATCGGGCGGCGCGGAAAGGCGGAATATTCCTATGAAAGCAATGCGAAGAATAACCCTGATACTGGTGCTCGCGCTGCTCATCGGCGCGTTTCCGGCACCGGCGCTGGGCGAGGCGGCGAGCGACGCCCGTTCCGGCGATTTCGGCAACGGGCTGACCTGGGCGCTGGCCGACGACGGCACGCTGACGGTCAGCGGCTCGGGCAGCATGCCCGTTTCGCTGTACAACGCGCAGCCCTGGAAGGATAACATGGGGCTGATCAGGGCGGTCGTCATCGGGGAGGGCGTCACCGCCGTCTCCAGCTACGCGTTTTACAGATGCGAGACGCTGGAGACCGTGACCATCGGCCCGGACGTGGAGGCCGTCGGTTCGAACGCCTTTTGGCTGTGTGCCGCGCTGAAGCGCGCGACCCTTCCGGCCGCGCTGAAGCGCGTCAGTGAGTACGCCTTCTGGGGCTGCGACGCACTGGAGACGGTGAAGTACGCCGGGACGAAGGCCGACTGGGCGAATATCGAACTGTCCCCGGGCAACGTGGCGCTATCGCTGGCCTTCGGGGTGGATCCGCTGGCGCAGGGCGCCTGCGGCGACCATCTGACCTGGAAGCTGTCCAGAAAGGGCGTGCTGACCATCCGGGGCGAGGGCGATATGTGGGATTTCGCGAGGAATTCCGGTAGCAGCGGCGGCATCACCATAAGGGGCAAGTCGCCCTGGGCGGAATATGAGAAGAACGTCACCGCCGTGACGATCGGCAGCGGCGTGACCGGCATCGGCGACTACGCGTTCTCCTGGTTTCAGTCCGTCAGGACGCTGGAGATTCCGGATACCGTTGTCCGGATCGGCGATTTCGCGCTGTACGGCGTCGGCGTGTCCGCGCTGAAGCTGCCGCCGAAGCTGAAGACACTGTCCCGCTATGTGCTGGGCTGCACCGACAACCTGATGCACGTGGAGCTTCCCTCGGGCCTGAATACGATCGGGGATGGCGCCTTCTGGGGCGCCGGACTGCACAGCATCGTCCTGCCCGCGTCGCTGACCGGCATCGGGGCCAGTGCCTTTGCCAGCTGCATCGGTCTGACCTATGTGCACTATGCCGGCACGAAGAGCAAATGGGCCGGGATCCCGGTGGGCGATAACAACGCCCCGCTGAAGAGCGCGGCCATGCGCTACGGCGCCACCGCCGGGCCCGCGGAGCATTCCGGCAAGTGCGGCAAGAGGGTGCGCTGGAAGCTGGACGCCGGCGGCGTGCTGACCATCAGCGGCACGGGGCCCATGGCGGACTATCCGCTGAGCGACGAATCCGGCTACGGCAGCGAATGGAGCGGCGGCAGGCGGGCCGATCTCGTCACCGCGCCCTGGCGGGAGTACCTGGCGCAGATCAAGAAGATCGTGGTGAAAAAGGGCGTGACCCGCATCGGCGACGGCGCGTTCTTCTACTGCTACAACGCGACCTCTGTCTCCCTGCCGGGTACGCTGACGAGCATCGGAAAGAGCGCCTTCCGATCGATGAGCATCACCTCCATCACCATACCGGACAAGGTGGAGACCATCGACCAACACGCCTTCGACAGATGCTTCCGGTTGAAGCGGGTCAAGCTGCCCTCGAGGCTGAAGACGGTGTCTGACTGGTGCTTCGACCACTGCACGAGCCTGAAAAAGCTGGTGCTGCCGAAGCGGGTGACCACCGTCGGAAACGCCTTCGGGGATACCGGCATCATCGACCTGACCATCCCCGCCTCCGTCAGCAGGGTGTCCAGGGACATGGGCCTGGGCAGCGGCATCGGCAGGGTCATCACGCTGCGCTTTGGCGGCGCCCTGCCCGAGGGCCTGCCGAAGAACATGCTGGCCAACCGGGACATCTACTGCCCCGCGAAATACTATGCGGACTACAGGGACTACCTGGCGCCGTGGCTGATGGAGACCGCGCCCGGCGCCTATGAAGACATCCATTTCGGCACGATCAGCACTTCGGACGCGCCCGCGGTACTCAGCGCGAAGGCGCTGACGCTGACCGATGCGAAGCGCTCCGCCAGGCTCACCGCCTCGGTCGGCGGCGCGACCGAGGGGCTGAGCGTGAAGTGGAGCAGCTCCGACAGCGACGCGGTGAAGGTCACCCGGAAGGGCAAGGTCACCGCGAAGGGCTACAGCGGCGGCGCGCTGATCTGTGCCGAGGTGCAGTACAACGGCGCCAGAACACTGCTGTTCTGCCCGGTCAGTGTTAAATATGAAGACATCGACCGGAGGCTGTTTGAGACGCTGCCGACCAGGGACATCAGGCCGAATTACCTGGTGACATGCAGCGTGTCCCACCATGACGAACACGGGAACACCGTCAGCTACCAGCCGTCCATGTACATCGAAACGGACACGGACAACAGGTATTACAAGGAGCTCGTGACCCTGACGCGGCGGCTGACCGAAGGCTGTACCACCGACGAGCAAAAGGCCCGGAAGATATTTGGGTGGATCGGCGATAACGTCACCTACAGCCTCAGAAGCGTGTGCATCGGCGAGACGCCGGCCCAGGCCTACGCCGTGTATGTCAACCGGGAGGGCAACTGCCAGGGCTTCAGCAAGCTGGCGGGCTTCATGCTTTCGCTGGTGAATGTGCCCTGCGGCACGGTGGTCAACGACGGCCACATGTGGAACATCGCGTGGATCAACGGCAAGTGGCTGATGCTGGACGCCCAGTACGGCGAGGGCGCCTTTACCGCCGATTACAGCGACGAGCTCCACAGCAATATCGAGTTCATCATATTTGCCCAGGGCAAGAGCATCTTCATCATCGACGCGCCCGGGCAGGTCAGGCAGGTGGGCACGGGCAGCTCCTTCTCGGAGGCGGGCCGCAGCGACGTGACCCGGATCAAGGTTCCGGAATACGTGACCTCGATCAAGGGCGGTTCCTTCCAGTATTGCAGGAACCTGACGAAGGTGACCATTCCCGCCACCGTGAAGACCATCGCCGACGACGCCTTCAAGGGCTGCGACAGGCTGACCATCTATTGCTACAGGAATTCGGCGGCCCACGCCTTCGCGAAGGAACACGGCATTCCCTTCAAGCTGCTGGAGGGCACGGGCCAGGTGATGGCTCCGCCGATGGCCCTGGTGCTGCCCACGGCCATGACCAGCATCGAGAGCAAGGCCTTCGCCAACCTCAGGAGCGTGGAGACCATCGTGATTCCCGCCACCGTGAAGGCCATCGCGGACGACGCCTTCGAGGGCACCGACGCGGTGTTCGTGGTGGCCGCGGGCAGCTGCGCCGAGGCCTGGGTCCGCGAGCACGGCTTCACCTATGTGGCGCAGTAGGCGTTTCTCGTGACACCGGGACGGTCCTGTTGACAACTTTTCTTGTCAACAGGACCGTCCCGGTGTCAGGTTTTGACTACTGCCTTCTCCCCATCTTCACCCGCACGGCCTTTGGGGGCGGGGTGTAGCGGAAGCTGTCGGGGGTGACGGCGGGGGTGGC
>JAFYBB010000137.1 GCA_017540445.1 Clostridia bacterium
GTCCACCAGCAGCCCCGCGCCCGACTTGCCGTCAAACCAGCGCTTCAGCCGCACCCTGGGGTCAAAGGCGTAGTTGTAGTCGCAGATGACCACGTCGGCGGTCTCTGAGGCGTCCAGCGACAGCTCGAACGGGCACAGCGCGTGCTCCCGGGCCAGGTCGGAAATCGCCTCGCCGTCCAAGCGCTGCAGGGCCATGGCCTCCTTCAGCGCGTCCCGACGCCGGTCGTAGTAGCCGACGGCCAGCGGGCAGCCCAGGCAGTCCCCCTCATCCATCGGGCAGATCTTCTCCTTGGCCGTGATGGTCACGCCGCGCACGGCCAGGCCCTTCTGCCGCATCAGCTGCAGCGCGTCCTCGGCGGCGCGGCGGCCGGTGGTGCGCGCGGTCAGGTAGAATATCGCGCTCACGTGGCCCCGCCCCAGCGCCTTCAGCGCGCCGAACAGGGCCGCCGCCGTCTTGCCGATGCCGGTGGGCGCCTCGATGACGGCGTTGGCGTGGTCGCGCATGGCCGTGTAGACCGCCAGGGCCATCTCCCGCTGGCCGTCGCGATAGGTCTCAAAGGGGAATGGCAGGCGCTCCAGCGTGGGCCTGGACCGCTCCTTCCAGTCGTCCACGGTGACGATCCACGTAAGGTACTGCCGGGCGTAGGCGGTGAGCCGCTCGACCAGCTCCCAGGCCTCGCTCTCCTCGGTGAAGGTGCGCTGTTTGCCGTCCAGCCGCGCGTAGGTCAGGCGCACCTCGGCCCGCGGCGCGCCCTCGTTCAGGCAGAACAGCGCCGCGTAGATCTCGCCCTGGGCCCAGTGGACCGGGTAGTCGTACTTCAGTATGGCGGAAGGGTCCTTCACGGTGGTCTTGATCTCCAGCACCTTCACCCATTCCCGGTCCACATACAGCGCGTCGGCGCGGCCGTGGACGCGCAGCACATGCCCGTCCACCTGGATGTCCCGCGACACGGGCGCCTCGCTGCGCCAGCTGACCGGCAGCAGGGCCTGCAGCGCCTGGTGGCCCCGGGTGCCGTCGCGCATGCGCGCCGCGGCGCGGGCCGCCGGGATCAGGTCGCCCTTTTCAAAGGCGAACTCCGCCAGCGCGCGCACGCTCACCGAATGGATTTTTTGCACCGGCGTTCCCCCTCTCCCTTGACAGCGCGGCCACATCATGTTACATTATCAGGGGGCGGTATGATACGCACCCAATTCCCCATCCGTTTCAGTATAATCCACAACGCCAGCTTTTGCAAGTGCGCAGAGAAGAAGGAGGATGTGAACCATGAAGTTGTATCCGCTTTTGATGGCGCCGTCGTTCCGCCACGGCGAGGAGACCCCCTGGGGCGGCCACATGCTGCGGGATACGCTGATGAAGGACGCGCCGGAGGACGTCACCGGCGAGAGCCTGGAGATTTCCACCCTGCCGGGCCACGAGAGCATGGTGGCCAACGGCGAGCACGCGGGCAAATCCCTTTCACGCATGATCGAGCTGTGGGGCAGCGAGCTGACCGGCACAGAGGGCGAGATGCCCCTGCTGCTCAAGCTCCTGGACAGCCAGCAGGCCCTCTCCGTGCAGGTGCACCCGGGCGACGCCTACGCCGCCGAGCACGAGGGCAAGCGCGGCAAGACCGAGGCCTGGATCATACTGAACGCCGAGCCCGGCGCGAAGATCGTGTACGGCGTGGACACCCGCGGCGAAGCGCTGGCGGACATCGTGGCCGGGGGCCGCATCGAGGACTACCTGCGCTGGAAGGTCGTGCGCCCCGGCGACGTGTACTACATCCCCAGCGGCATGCTGCACGCGCTGGGCGAGGGCGTGCTGTGCTACGAGATCCAGCAGTCCAGCGACGTCACCTATCGCTTCTACGACTGGGGCCGCATGGGCCTGAACGGCCAGCCCCGCGAGCTGCACGTGCAAAAGGGCCTGGACGTGTGCCGGCCCGAACTGGACCTGGACCGCATCGAGGGCACCACGGCGCTGTGCAAGGGCGGCAGCCGCACCTATTACATCTCCGACACCAACTTCGAGCTGTGCCGGCTGAACCTGTCCGGCACGATGCCGCTGGAGAGCGGCAGGATGCTCTTCTTGACGCCCATGAGCCAGTGCGCGCTGCGCTGGGCGGACGGCGAGTTGACGCTCAACCCGTTTGACAGCGTGCTGGTGCCCGCGGCCCTCCAGAGCGTGGCGCTGGTGGGCGAAACCAAGGTGCTGATGTCCAGCCTGCCGGACCGGCCCCGGCTGATCGAGGAGCTGGGCTATCGCGCCGAGAACGTGGCGGGCCTGCTGGACTGATCGGGCCCCCGCCGAACCCAAAGGAGTGTGAAGGTCCTGAATGGACGATAACGGTACATTGATACTCGCGCTGATCGCGCTGGTGGCGCTCTCCGCGTTCTTCTCCGCGTCGGAGACGGCCTACACCGGGCTGAACCGGGCGCGGCTGAAGAGCATGGCCAACGGCGGCGACCGGCGCGCGGCGAAGGCGCTGGCGCTTTCCGAGGATTACGACCGGCTGCTCTCGGGCATACTGGTGGGCAACAACATCGTGAACATACTGTCCGCCTCGCTGGCGACGGTGCTGTTCGTCCGGCTGCTGGGCGGTGCGGGCGTGTCCGTGTCCACCGCGATCATGACGGTGATCGTGCTGATGTTCGGCGAGATCGCGCCCAAGAGCATCGCCAAGGAGCGGCCCGAGAAGCTGGCCCTGGCGTTCTACCCGGCGCTCAGCGCCATACTGAAGGTTCTGACGCCCATCATCTTCCTGACGGGCTGCTGGCAGAAGCTCGTCTACCGGGTGTTCCGGCCCGCCGAGGAGAGGGGCATCACCGAGGAGGAGCTGATCACCATCGTCGAGGAGGCCGAGAACGAGGGCGAGATCGACGAGCACGAGAGCGAGCTGATCCGCTCCGCCATCGAGTTCAACGACCTGACCGCCGAGGACATACTGACCCCCCGCGTGGAGGTGACCGCCGTCGAGGTGGACGACAGCGCCGAGGACGTGGCCCGGGCGTTTGAGAGCAGCGGGCGCTCGCGCCTGCCGGTGTACGAGGACAGCATCGACACCATCGTCGGCATACTGCACGAGAAGGACTTCTACCAGATGCGCGGCAGGGCGTCGATCCGCAAGATGATGACCGCCCCGCTGTGCGTGGTGCCCTCCACCCAGCTGGGGGTGCTTTTGAAGCTGCTGCAGAAGACCAAGAACCACATGGCCGTGGTGGTGGACGAGTACGGCGGCGTGGCCGGCATCGTGACGATGGAGGACATACTGGAGGAGCTGGTGGGCGAGATCTGGGACGAGCACGACGAGGTCGTGGAGGACGTACAGCAGCTGGCCGAGGGCGACTGGCGGGTGTCCGGCGGCGCGAGCCTGGATGCGCTGCGCGAATTCCTGCCCATCGGCGACGCCTTTGACTCGGTGACCGTCAACGGCTGGGTGCTGGAGGTGCTGGGGCACTTCCCCCAGCCCGGAGACACCTTCGACTACGAGGGCCTGCACGTGACCGTGGAGCGCGCCGCCCGGCGCAAGGTCGAGCAGATCCGGATACAGAAAAAATGATGAAGGAACGCATACTTGAGGCGCTGGCCGGCTTCGGCGGCGCACGCACGGTCCGGCAGATCGCCGAGGCGCTGTCGGCCCCGCAGGATGAGGTGGAGGCCGCGCTCACAGCGCTGGAGGCCGACGGCAGGGCCGTCGAGACCCGCAAGGGCGGCTGGGCCATTCCCGAGGCCGTGGGCCTGACGGCGGCGACCATCGCCTTTCAGCGCAACGGCACGCCGCTGGCGCAGCCGGTGTCGGGCGGGCCCGCGCTGACGGTCGCGGTGTCCGGGGCCGCGCGCTGCATGCCCGGGGACCTGGTGATGGTGCGGCCCCAGGACGGCCGCTGCCAGCTGAAGACGATCCTCAAGCGCGGCAGGGACACCTTCCCCGCCTATGTGCGCATCGAGCGCAAGCTGCCCAGGGGCGGCCCGCGGACCCGGGCGGCGCTGAAGACGGTGGCCACCGCGGTGCCCTGCGACACGCGCATCCCCTACGAGGTGGTGCTGACGGGCGACCTGTCCTTCGTGCGCAACGACCAGATCGCGCTTCTGAAAATCGAGCGGTACCCGGAGATGAACCGGCCCATCTACGCCAGCGTCGTGCGCGTGCTGGGCAACGAGGGCAGCCTGCCGGCGCTGATGCGCGCCGTGGCCGAGAGCCAGGGCTTTGCCACGGAACCCGATGAAGCGGTGGCGCTGGAGGCGGACGCCATGCCCGCCGACGTTCGGCCCGATGATCTCACCGGCCGCGAGGACCTGCGAAGCGTGCTCGCCTTCACCATCGACGGCTCGACGGCCAAGGACTTCGACGACGCGGTGTCCGTCGAGCGCACCGGGCGCGGCTGGCGGCTGGGCGTGCACATCGCCGACGTCAGCCACTACGTGACCCCCGGCAGCGCCATCGACGAGGACGCTTACCGGCGGGGCACGTCGCTGTACCTGCCCTCTCTCACGGTGCCGATGCTGCCCGAGTGCCTCTCCAACAACCTGTGCTCGCTGATGCCGGACGTGGACCGGCTGGCCCTGAGCCTGACGATGGACATCGAGCACGGCCGCGTGGTCGATCACCGGCTGGTGAAGTCGGTGATCCACTCCCACGCGCGGCTGACCTACGCCCAGGTCAACCGCCTGTTTGGCGGCGACGACAGCGCCGTCCCGGACGCCGTCCGCCAGGCGCTTTGGGACATGCTGGAGCTTTCCCACGCGCTGCGCGCACGGCGGCAGGCCCGCGGGTCCATCGACTTTGAGATCGACGAGCCGGAATTCGTGCTGAACGAGAAGGGCGAGCCCACCGAGATCCTGCTGGAGCCCCGGGGCGAGGCCGAGCGGCTCATTGAGGACTTCATGCTGGCCGCCAACGAGACCGTGGCGGCGCTGGCCCGCAGCACCGAGCTGCCCTTCGTGTACCGGGTGCACGAGGCCCCGGACGCCGACCGGCTGCACGAGCTGGAGGTGTTCCTGGACAGCGTGGGCCTGTACGCTCGGATCGGTCCGAAGCCCCACCCGGGCGTGCTGCAGGCGATACTGATGCAGGCGAAGAACCACCCCGCCCGGGACGTGGTGCGCCGGACGATGCTGCGCGCGCTGAAAAAGGCCCGGTACGCCGACAGGCCCCTGGGCCACTACGCGCTGGCGCTGCAGGACTACTGCCACTTCACCTCGCCGATCCGCCGCTACCCGGACCTGACGGTGCACCGGATGCTGAAGAAACTGATCGAGGGCCGCATGGACGGCGCGGCGCGCCTTGCGGGCCGCATGGCGGACATCGCCGCGGACTGCTCCGAGCGCGAAACCGCCGCCGTGAACGGCGAGCGCCAGGCCGACAACATCATGACGGCGGCCTGGATGTCCACGCAGCTCGGAAGGAAGTTCGACGGCGTGGTGACCTCCGTCACCAGCTGGGGGCTGTACGTGGGGCTGGCCAACGGCGCGGAGGGCCTGGTGCACATCTCCTCGCTGGACGATTACTACGAATACGACGCGGCCCACAGGCGCCTGTTCGGCACGGCCACGGGCACGGTGTTTGGCCTCGGCGACCGGGTGCGCGTGCGGGCGGTGCAGGTCAGCATCCCCCTGGGCGAGATCAACTTCGAGCTTGTGCCCCCGCGGCAGGGCGATGAGGCGGAGGAAACGGACCCGGCTACCTGATCTCGATGGCGCCGTCCGCCTTCACGACGATCTGGGAGCTGTAGAACGCCTCCATGGCGCGGACCATGTGCTCCACGTCCCGCGCGCCGGCGGTCTCGCAGGCCGAGTGCATCGCCAGCTGAGCCAGGCCGATGTCCACCGCGGGCATCGACACCCGCGTCAGCGCGATGTTGCCCAGCGTCGAGCCGCCGGCGATGTCCGAGCGGTTGGAAAAGCGCTGCACCGGCACGCCGGCGCTGATGCAGACCTGCTCAAACGCGGCGGCGGACAGGCCGTCGGTGGCGTACTTCTGGCTGGCGTTGCTCTTGATGACCACGCCGCCGTTCATGCGCACCCGGTTGTCCTTGTCGTACTTGTCCGGGTGATTGGGATGGACCGCGTGGGCGTTGTCGGCGGACACCATGAAGCTGGCCGCCAGCGCCGCCTCCAGGGCCTGCCCGTCGCCGTCCAGCGCCGCCGTCACGCGGCGCAGCGTCTCGATCAGGAACCCCGAGGCCGCGCCCTGCCGGGTGCCGCTGCCCACCTCCTCGTTGTCGAGCACGCACATAACATCGGTGTGCTTGCCGCCCTTCGCGCCGAGGAACGCCGTCAGCGACGCATAGGCGCACTCCAGATCGTCCAGCCTGGGCGCGGCGATGAACGCGCCGTCCACGCCAAAGCGGGCGGCCCGCTGCCGGTTGTACAGGAACAGGTCCGCGCCGACCACGCGATTGGGCTCGACGCCCGCCGCCCGGGCGATGGCGGCCGCAAAGTCCACGCCCTCCATGCCCACCACGGGCAGCATGTCCACCTGGGCGTTCAGGGCCACGCCGTCGTTGGCGTCGCGGTTGAAGTGGATCGGCAGGTTCGGGATCAGCGCCAGGTCCCTCTCCACGTTCACGAGCCGCGCCACGAGCCCGCCGGGGCCGTCCACGATCAGCCGGCCCGCCACGGAGAGCGGCCTGTCCATCCAGGTGGACATCAGCATGCCGCCGTACTTCTCCACGTTCAACAGCGCGCAGCCCTCGCCGGTCCGGGCGAACACGGGCTTCAGCTTGAAGGACGGCGAATCGCCGTGGCTCGCCACGATCTGGAAGTGCCCGACCCCCGCCTCCGGAAGCCGGAAGGCGATCAGCGACGACTGGTTGCGCGTCACGTAGTAGCGCCCGCCCGGCGCGATGGGCCAGCGCTCGATCTCCTGCAGCCGGACATAGCCCGCCGCGTCCAGCGCCGCGGCAATCTGTTCCACCGCGTGAAACGCCGTCGGCACGCGGTCGATAAAAGACATCAATCCATTGACAGCATCCATGACATTCATCCCCCGTATGCGGTATCTGCGACACCATTATAGCCGATTTCCCGCCCGTTAATCAAGCCCTTTCGCGAAATATCGGTTGACAGGCCGGCGCAGCTGCGGGTATAATCACACAAAAGCACACATCCCGAACAGGAGGTCCCCCCATGGCCGAACCGCTGCTGCTGACCTACAACCTGAGCCCGGACGCCTTCCTCGCGCTGCGGGCGCTGTGCGACAGGCTGCGCATCCGCTGCCGCACAGTGAAGCCGGAGGAGTACGCGCTGCCCATCGGCGCGCTGGCCGGCATACCCGTCGCCGCCGTCCCCGCCCCCGCGCCGCAGGCCCGCTTTGACGAGGCGATGCTGGTGATCTGCCACATGCTCTCGGACCAGCTGGACGCGCTGCTCGAGGGCCTGCGCCAGGCCGGCGTCCGCGTGGCGCTCAAGGCCGTGCTGACCCCCTCCAACGTCGCCTGGAGCTCCATTCAGCTGCACAGCGAGCTGGCCCGGGAGCACGCCGCGATCCGGAGGGGCTGAGGCCATATCAACGACGGGGCTGTTGCGACAGCCCCCATTTGAGTTA
>JAFYBB010000010.1 GCA_017540445.1 Clostridia bacterium
AGGAAAGTTGAGATCACACATGAATATTGCCATACTCATCGATGCTGAAAACGTGCTGCCCAGCCATGCCGACATGATCTTCTCCCACGCCCAGAAGCTGGGCGACATCGCCCACAAGGAAATCTACGGCGCGGCGTCGGCGCTGACCAGCTGGGTCGCGCCGGTGCTGAAATACGCCATCCACCCGAACCTGACCATCAAGGCCGCCAAGGGGAAGAACTCCTCGGACATCGCGCTGGTCATCGGCGCGATGGACCTGCTGGTGAAGGGCGGCGTGGACTGCGCCATCATCGCCTCCAGCGACAGCGACTTCTCGGCGCTGTCGGTGCGCCTGCGCAACGCGGGCATCGAGGTGGTGGGCATGGGCACGGAGAAGGCCAACGCGCTGTGGCGCACCGCCTGCTCCAGCTTCGTGGTGCTGCAGGCCGCCAAGCCCAGCCAGCCTGCCAAGCTCGCGCAGCCCGCCAAGCAGGACGGCGCCCAGGATGCCCAGAAGCAGGGCGGCGCGCAGAAGAAGACCGCCCGCGCCGCGGCGGCGGCCACCCACCAGGAGCGCGTGGCCGTGATCGGCCAGCTGATCCAGAAGCAGCTGGAATCCCACGGCGGCAGGATGCAGACCTCCACCCTCTTCCCCACCCTGAACAAGCTGAACGACTACCGGGTGGACAAGCAGGGCTCCGGCAAGAAGCCGCTCAATTACCTGACCAGCACCTACGGCGACGCGTTCCGCTTCGAGGACGGCTCGGACGGCATCAATTGGGTGTCGCTGCCAAGTGCCGAAGCGCCGGCGGAGGCTCAGGAGGCCCCGGAGACGCAGGCCCCGGAGGCGGAGGCCGTTGCGGCGCCGGAGGCTCCTGTGCAGGGCGAAACGCCCGCGGCGGAGCCGGAGGAAGCCGATTACGTGACCCCGCAGCAGGTGACGGACCGGCTGATCGAGGGCGGCTTCGACCCGGAGATCGCCCGCCAGGTGACGGCGATCTTCGCGGACTGCAGCAGCTACCGCGTGGCCTACAACCGCCTGCGCTCGGTGTTCGGCAACAACACCGGCCGCGAATACTACCAGCGCGCAAAGGAGATCCTCGGCGCGCCGGCGGAGTGAGCGCTCGCCCTGAAAGGATGGGTTTACGATGGATGAAAAGCGCAGACCGCGCCACCTCAGGCCGCTTTGCGGCAGGCACCCGCTGACCGTCGGCGCGCTGGCGCTGCTGGCGATGTCGGGCTATGAGCTGTGGGTGCGCCTGGAGGACTTCTGGGCCTGGACCAGCGGCATCCGCCACCTGAGCAAGGTGCGCGGCACGCCCTTTTTGCAGGACCTGGTCATCGTGTTCGAGGCTCCGGAGATGCGCTCGCTCGGCTTCAAGATGCTGTTTCTGCTGGCCGCGATCATATTCGCCATCGTCTGCCTGGTCCGCCGCAGCCGCGGCCCGGGCGCGTGGGTGCTGCTCGGGCTGGACGTGGCCCTCGCCGGAGCCGGCGCGTTCATGGGCCTGTACAGCCTGCACCCGTCGGACTGGCTGCAGGGGCTGAAGCTGGCGCCCCTCGCGCTGATCGCCGCGGGCTGCGTGATGAACATCGTCCATCGCGCTTCGCTGCGCCGCCGCAGTCGCGGGGATGCGTAAACCCCGGCACAGATGGCGTAAAATCTATTGCGTGAAATTAACAATCGTGCTATAATGGTGCAAAAGACGCAAGGAGGCGCGCTTATGTCCATGGAACGTATCCAGCACACCGCAAAGGCCGACATCCTGCTGAATGTCACCAAAGGCCACTTTGCCACCGGTCACAGCCATATCAACTACTACATCGACGTCACCGCCCAGAAGTTCTGCCTTTCCGAGGCCCGGAAGGTGGCGCTGGCGCTGGCCCGTGAATACAAGGCCACCACGCTGATCGACACGATACTGTGCCTGGACGGCACCGAGGTCATCGCCGCCTGCATGGCCAGCGAGATGACCAAGGCCGGCTACATCAACATCAACCAGGGCAGCGACATCAACGTGCTGACCCCTGAGCGCACCGTGGGCAGCCAGCTGATCTTCCGCGAGAACACCGCCCCGATGATCTCCGGCAAGAACGTGCTGATACTGATGGCCTCGGTGTCCACCGGCTACACGGCCAAGTCCGCCATCGAGACCATCGCCTACTACGGCGGCCGCACGGCGGGCATCGCCAGCATATTCGCCACCGTGGAGCGCATCGCGAACCTGCCCGTGACCAGCCTGTTCAACCCGAACGACCTGCCCGGCTACATGACCGCCGACGCCAACGACTGCCCGATGTGCAAGGCCGGCCAGCGGCTGGACGCGCTGGTGAACAGCTTCGGCTATTCCAAGCTGTAGCCCATCAAATCCTGTCACCGGGACGGTCCTACAATCCTGTCACCGGGACGGTCCTACTGACAGGAAAAGTTGTCACCGGGACGGTCCTGTTGTCAGGAAAAGCTGACAACAGGACCGTCCCGGTGACAGGATTTTGGGAGAGGAGCCATTCCATGTCCACCTTCGCAAGCATCGACGAGGCCCGCGCCTATTTTGAGGGCGACCGGTTCGCCATGGAGAGCGGCATCACGCTGGACGCGCTGGGCGAGTCCAGCGCCACCTGCAGCATGCCCATCACCGAGCGCCACCGAAACGCCAACGGCGGCGTGATGGGCGGAGCGATATTCACGCTGGCCGACTTCGCCGGGGCCGTGGCAGGCAACAACATACACCGCCCCACCGTGGCCCAGCAGGTCAGCTGCAGCTTCCTCAGCGCCACCCGGGGCAGCCGGCTGGTCGCCACCGCGCGCTGCCGCCGGAACGGGCGCGCCACCTGCGTGTTCAACATCGACGTGGCGGACGACCTGGGCCGCGACATCGCCCAGTTCGTGATGACCAGCTACAAGATACCCAGCGAACCATAAAACCTGTCACCGGGACGGTCCTGCTGACAGGAAAAGTTGTCAACAGGACCGTCCCGGTGACAAGATTTATTCGCCCCGCGCGCGCTTCCAGTCCTTCAGGGCGGCGTTGATGCGCCGAATCTGCCGCTTGTACAGCAGGTACATGATCAGCC
>JAFYBB010000138.1 GCA_017540445.1 Clostridia bacterium
CGAGACCGCCTCGCACCCCAGCGGGATCCGGTCCAGCGCCGCCGCCTTCGTATCCGGTTCCGCCCTCAGGGTAACGTACTCATCGCAGTTCACGACCCGCAGCTTCGTCCCGATGCGCACATCGACCTCCGCCAGCGCGGAACATCCCACCAGCGCCAACACCAACAGACAAATCAAAACTCGCTTCACGGTTCATCCCTCCTTCTCCCGTCTGACGGAACCAACATGTTCAAGGTTCCCAAACTCCACACTCCACGCTCCACACTCCACTCTCAGGCGAGCGGCGCATCGCCGCCCCTACTCCCTACTCCCTACTCCCTACTCCCTATTCCCAAAGTCTCTCCGGATACAGCCCCCCGGCCTTCATCCGGGCGATGGCGTCGCGGACCATGGCGGCGTCCTCGCGGTAGGTCATGCCGTACCAGCGCTCGTCGGTGTTCAGAAGCCGCACGCGGCCCTTACCGGAGGCGATCAGCGCCTTGGGCACGTTGGGCAGGTAGAACTCGGCCTTCAGCGGGTTGGCGGGCACGTCGTTCTTCAAAAACGCCTCGAACATCTTCGGGAACATGTCCAGCACGCCCGCGCGGAACGCCCACAGGTTCATCGACACCGGCGTGCCGGCGGGGATGAAGGTCCAGGTGGCGCCGTCGTCCTCGGTGAAGGCCGCGCCGCCCTCCCGGGGCTCGATGCGGGTGCGCTCGGTGATGTCGGTGAGGTATCCGTCCTTCCCGGCGCACACGCCCCGGGACACCGAGCCGTTCTCGGTCAGCGTGTTTTCGATGTTGTAGCCCACCATGGCGTGCTCGCTGTCGTCGCCCGCCCCGGCCAGGAACGCGCCCGCGGCCCGGAACGCGCCGGCGCCGTAGAAGTCGTCGGCGTTGATGGCGGCGAAGGGGCCGTCCACCTGATCCAGCGCGCACAGCACGGCGTGGCCGGTGCCCCAGGGCTTCTGCCGCCCCTCGGGGATCGCGAAGCCCGCCGGAAGATTGTCCAGCGTCTGGTAGGCGTAGCGCAGGTCCACGTGCCGGGCGATGTTGTCGCCGATGGCGCGGGCAAAGTCCGCCTCCATCTCCGGCTTGATCACGCACACGACCTTGCCGAAGCCCGCGCGCACCGCGTCGTAGATCGAGAAATCGATGATGATGTGGCCGGCGTCGTCCACCGGCGCGATCTGCTTGTTGCCGCCGAACCGGCTGCCCAGGCCCGCGGCCATGATGATGAGGGTAGGTTGTACCGCCATGACACACTTCCTCCAGTTTTACACATGATACCATCATTTTACCCGAAACCGCGTGAAAGTCAAGCGGAACGGGTATATTTACGACAAACGGCGCATATAAGATTCATATTGCCGTCCACGGACGGCGAGCGCGCAAACCTTTAAAATCTTTTGACATTCGGTGGGACCAGTATATTCCCGGCACACGTCGCGCATACTCTGTATCATCAACGGTTTGGAGGCGAGCAAATGGACCAGGCAATCATTCACGATGGAAGCGGCCGCATGGAATTGACGCACACGGGCAGGCGCTCAGGCTGGAGTGACACGGAGAATAAGCTGCTATGGGAAACCGCCGATGAAGCGCAGCAGCAGGGGCTGCCGCTGAAAGCCGTGTTTGAGCAGATCGCCCGCCAGACCGGGCGACGCCCCAACAGCATACGCAATTACTACTACGCCCAGGTGCGCCAGCACGACGGCGGCGAGGCCCGCCCGGCCCGGTTCGTGCCCTTTACACAGCAGGAGGTGGACTGGCTGATGGAGCAGGTGCTGGTGGCGCGCTCGGCGGGCCAGTCGGTGCGCTCCTGCCTGCAGAAGCTGGCCGGCGGCGACCACAGCCTGATGCTGCGGTACCAGAACAAGTACCGCGCCGTCATCAAGAGCCGCCCGGACTACGTGCGCGACATGGTGGACCGGCTGAACGAGCAGGGCGTGGAGTGCGACGCGCCCCAGGTGAACCACCGGGTCCGGGCGGACCTGCTGACCTCCGGCGAGGCGCTGGTGACGGAGGCCAAGCGCTCCGGCGACGCGGAGCTGGCCCGGGCCTGCGACGTGCTGACCCAGTACCTGCGCCAGCGCCGCGCCTCGGACGTCGAGGCGGACGTGGCCGAGGCCGCCCGGGCGCTGATCGCCCCGGTCAAGGAGTTCGTTGCCCTCGCCCCCGGCGCGCGGATGGAGGCCGCCCAGGCCTTCTGCGACGACATCGCCGAGCGCATCGGCGAGCTGGAGGCCCGGCTGGAGGAGAACGAGGACTGACGAAAGGGGCTTTAAAAATCCCACGGAAAAAGCAGCCAGGCTGGAGACAGCGAGGCTGCTTTTCTGTGGGACTTCTTTTACAGCCCCTATTATGCCCGTGGCGGGCGCTACAGATCCTTCAATGCCACCTTCTCATACTCCAGCAGATGACGCCGCAAATCCTGGATGAAGGCAGAGGAATGAACGATCTTATAGCCCCCGTTGTTGGTCACGATGGCGGCCGATTCGACGACGCAGTGCAGATCATTGTCATAGACGACGAAGCGAAGCCCGTTGCGCTTTGCGGAGTAATCGCGACCATCGATCGTGATGACGGTCTCCGCCACGTCCGAGGCGACGCTGCCGGTCACCTTGTAGTGCTTGCCGTCCGCCAGATCGCCCTCGATCGCGGCCTTTTCGGCGTCCAGGTCCTCATTGAGCAGGGCGCCGTTCGCACCCACCGCGGCATACGCCTCCTGCGTCTCCCGGATCGCGTTGAACAGGTCGAATTCAGCGCCAGTCAGGGCGCCAAACCGGTCCTGACGCTCCTCCGTCCAATAGTCCCCCACGGCCTTGGAGACCGCGGCGAAGATCGTATAATTGCCCTTGCCGAGCTTTTCCAGGTAGGCGTCGAAGTCCTGCTCCATATGAAGCTCGTAATACTTCAGCTCATAATCGTACACCGCCAGCTGGGCCTGCCAGTTCTCGCGCTTGGCCGCGTCGTCGCCCTGTTCAAACGCATAGTTGTCCTTCAGCCATTGCGCGAGATACACGCTGACCTTCCTGGCGCCCATGCCGTTCAGGTGCTTGCCGTTGTCCGGCGTCTCCGTGTGCCAATCGATGTTCAGGTCCACGTAGTTCAGATCCAGGAACTTCAGGTCGTGCTCCTGGGCGTATCGCGCCACCAGGTTGTGCTTGTCGTCGGTCCAGGAGCCGTCGTAGGAGGGCCTCGGATCGTGCACGGGCATCTTGGTCAGCAGCAATTCGCAGTTGTGGGCCTTGCACAGCGCCAGTATCGCGTCCACATATTGCAGGTTCTGGCTGTAGCGCTCGCGGTTTTTGATCTGGTCGGCGGTGAGCTGATCCTCCGGAATGTCCTGCCAGACCTCCTCGATCGGGCTGTAGAGCTGGTCGTCCGGCTTGCTGGCCGCGCTCGACGCGGTGTAGATCACATGGCCCTTCCACGGATAGACGCAGCGGTCGTTGATGTCCGCATAGTCGTCCGCGGTCAGGTCGCGGTGGTCGTGATAGCGCAGAATCGGCAGGAAGTCGTTGACCGTATCCTCCAGGGAGGTCAGGCCGTTCTTGAGCTTGTTGTAGTAGATCACAAAGTTCAGGCGGTCCGCCACCATCTTCAGCGGGATGGTGTCCATGATGTTGCACCAGAAGTTGGTGTTGGCGTTTTTGCCCTGAGAGATGTAGAAGCCCCCCACATCCAGCACGACCAGCTTCGGGGACTGTCGGTTCAGCACCGTCTTGAGCCATATATAGGACAGCGGCAGCGGCTGGCCGGAGGTGGCGATGTTGTAGGAATAGATCCCGGACTGACGATAGATTTCCATCGGCGATATCCCGGCGTGCATGTGGCTGGCGCCGACGAACAGCACGTCGAGAGAATTGAGCGGCTCGTTGTACAGGCCCTTGACCTGATGGCTGCGCCGCTCCGTCTCATCCGGCCAGTCCCATCTGGGCGTGACGAGCTTCTGCACGCCGATCAGGAGCAGGCCGAATATCAGCATAAACGCCACAGTTCTGAGTAAGGGTTTCAGTTTTGTCGTTCCCATTGTCTATGCCTCCAAGCAAAACGCGCCTCGTCCGTGAACCCACGGCCCCGCCTGCGATGCCTGCGCGGTGCAGCGCCGCCCGGCCCGCGCAGAACGCGCGTCAACGCATGATATTGGTCTTGCGGTACAGCTCCTTCAACGCGCCGTATTCGTATTCCAGAACGCCTTCGCGGAATTCCGTCACCGTGAACTTGCCGTGTGTCACCGGGCAGTCCTTCGACAGGGTGTCAAAGGTGGCCGAATCTATGACGCAGTGTATGTCGTTGTCATAGACCACGAAATGGATGCCGTCGCCCTCGGTGATCATCTCTTCGCCGTTGATCACGATCGATGCCGTGCCGACGCCGCCGTCGTTCACGCTCTTGACCGTGTATTCGGCGCCGTCCTCCAGCTGGCCCTTGAGCGTTCCCTTCTTTTTGTTGAAGACTTCGCCGACGGATCGACCGGCCGAACCGATCGCCGCATAGGCGATGCTCTCTTCACCCGCGTTGTACCGCTTCCACAGGTTCCTCTCGCTTCCCAGCACCGCGAAGAGGCTGTTCTGATATTCCTTCGACCAGTTTTCGCCGACCGTACCGGCCACGGCTGTGAACACCGTGTAATTTCCGTTCTGCAGCCGATTCAGATAGGTCTGCAGGTCCGGCTCCGCAAAAATCGCCACGCATTCCGCCTCGTGATTGAAGATCCCGGTCTGAGCGTCCCAGAGCATGGTCAGCTCCGGGCTGCCGGTGTCGGCAAAATCGTAGCGGTCCGTCAGCCACTTGCCGAAGAAGTCGGTAAACTTGGCCGATCCGTTCATATTCAGGTGCATGCCCTTGTCGCAGGTGTCCTGCTTCCAATCGATGCCCAGGTCCTCATAATTCGTGTCGATGAACGGCACGCCCAGCGCATCCGCCAATGCCTGAATCAGATCATGCTTCTCCTGATCCCAGTATCCGGAATAAGCCGCCCGCGTCGTGCCCACCGGAACCTTGGTAAAGACGAGGTCACAGTGCTCCTTCCGGCACAGATCGGCGATCTTTTGAAGCGTATCGCTCTGGGCGTCCAGGATTCCCTGCAGGCGCTCTATCCGCTTCGGGTTCGGTTCCTCCGCGACGTAGTCTGCCCACACGTCCTTCGGCGCGGCATCCTGCTTGCCCACGCACGACTGCCCCTTGATGGCGTAGACCTGATCGCTGTGGGTATCGAGATAATCGATCTGTTCGAGGTTGTAGTTCGTATGGTAGCGCAGGATCGGCAGCACGCCGCTGCACACATCCTCCAGGTCCATCCTGTCGGGGTTCAGCTTCACCATGTTGATCGCCATCTCCAGCTTGGCCGGCAGGTAGGCAAACGGCGTGGAGTCGATGATCTTTCTCCAGGCGGGCTCGGTTTTCTGGTATCTGCTTCCGCTCATGGCATGCCCGACATCGATGATGACGACCTTGGGGGATTGCTCCTTCAGCACGTTTTTCAGGATCTGGTAACTGGCCGGCAGCGGTTGGCCGGTGGTCGCCAGGTTGTAGGAGCGGATGCCCGTCTGCTGGTACAGCAGCATCGGCGACGCCGCGTTCTGCATATGGCTCGCGCCCAGCCAGAGCACGTCGAGCGAATGCTTGGGCTCATGGTAAACCCCTTGCACCGCTCTGCCGGTACGGGAAAAGTGCGTCGGATAATCCCACTTGGGTATAAACCGGCGCTGCACCACTGAGAGCACCACAAGGAGGACCATCAAAAACGCGATGAACCTGAGTGCCGTCCTGAATCGACTCACCTGAATTCCACGCTCCTACATTCGTCCGCGGCGGGGCGCATCCATGGCGCACGCGCCTCCCGTTCCATGGCAAAGATGACTGAGATTGACAGGGCCGTCAGAACCGGGCGTAGATGAAATCCGCCGCGTTGTAGCCCCTGCCGTACACGCCGAAGATGATGACCACCAGCAGGGCGATGATGTAGACCGCCCAGCGGAACGCCAGGTTCTGCCTCGCGATGGTCTGACGCACCTTGACGCCGCGCTCCTGCATGATGCTCACGGTCAGCAGCACGAGAAGCCCCACAAACAGTATGAACATCTCCAGCGAATCAAGCCCCAGCGTAAACAGCGTGCCGTCCGTGAATATCCACGGCGTATGATCCGTCAGTATCTTCCTGAATACCTGCAGGCTGACCTTCAGGCTGAAGGAGCGCACGAGTATCTTTGACCCAAGCATGATCAGGAAGGTGCGCAGAATCTGAAACAGCTTCCAGCTGAACACTTCCGTATTGATCTTCAGCTTCACGGTCAGCTTCTCAAACAGGGGCGCCAGCGCCACGCCGCCGGACACGACGATGGCGTTGTACAGGCCAAAGCCCACGTACCGCCAGGTCGCGCCGTGCCAGATGCCCACCAGGAAGAACACGATGAACGATGTGATCGCGGAGGGCACCACCTTGGCGCCGTAGCTGCCCGCGTACTTGCGCGCGAACTTGCTCATCCGCGTGACCGGCTTGGACAGCATGATGGGGTAAAACACGTAATCGCGCATCCACGCGCCCAGCGTGATGTGCCAGCGGCGCCAGTAATCCGCCACGTTCGCGGAGAAATACGGGCGCTCAAAATTGTTCGGCAGCTCGATGCCCATGATCTGCGCCGCGCCCCGGGCAATATCCACGCCGCCGGAGAAATCGCCGTAGATCTGGACCGAATAGGCCAGCATGCCCAGGAAGTACACCGTGCCCGAAAACGCATCGGCGTTCGATGTGAAGATGTGGTTGACCATCATGGCCGCGCGGTCGGCCAGGACCAGCTTCTTGAAGAAGCCCCAGAGGATCAGCTGCGCGCCATACGTCAGGTTCTCATAGCTGAACCTGTGCGGCTGTGCGAGCTGCTGGCCCACCTCGTTGTAGCGGTTGATCGGCCCCTGTATGATCGAGGGGAAGAACGACACGAACAGCGCGAACTTGCCCAGATTGCGCTCCGCGTCGTACTTGCCGCGGCCAACGTCAATCAGGTAGCCCATGGACATGAAGGTATAGAACGATATGCCCATCGGAACGATGATGTTGATCAGCGGCAGCTGGGCATCGTAATGGAACAGCCCGAAAAGCGCGTTCACGTTTTCGATCGTGGTGTTCAGATACTTCACGGCGCCCAGTATCGCCAGATCAATGAGGATCGTCAACACCTGCACCCTGTGTATCTTCTTGTTGACGGCCTTCTTGGCTTCCCTCCGCTGTTCCTTGGTCATGTCCGTCTGAGCGCGGAATTTGTCGCGCATGGACTGCATGATGCGCGCAGAGGTATAATTGATCAGCGTCGTCCCGATCAGGAATGCCACCTGGGGGATGCCGCTGAACAGATAGAAAGCGTAGCTCGCCGCAAGCAGCAGACACCACTGGAACCGCTTGGGCACCAGATAGTACAGCAATACGACGATGCTTAAGAACAGCAGAAAGCTAATCGACGTAAACGACATCTGTATCACCTATACCAATTACTCTTCGTCCAGTATCCTCTCCACCAGGTTATACATCGCCTCTGCGCTGTTGAAATTGTCCGGGGTCATGTCGTCGATCGAGATGGTGACCTCAAACGCCTCCGACAGCTCGGCAATGATGCTGACGATGTCAAACGAATCCAGAATCCCGTCGTCAATCAGCGCCTTCTCCTTGGTAAAATCCACGTCGCTCCTGACCTGAGACAGTATAGCCATCAGCTTATCCATGAGATTTTCTCCTTTCTCACTCGTCCTTCGAATATCGACAGGCGCACGCTCAGCGCCTGATTTACAGCATCATATTATACGATATCCGCCGATCTTTCAAGCGGTATTGGCAGATATCGTATTAAAAGCGTGAAAAAACAGGGCTCTCCCCGTCCCGCGCAGATCGCGCCCGGGCGCCGCTATTTCAGCCGCTTCCGGTCGATCTTGCCGTTGGAGGTCTTCGGAATGGCCTCCACGACCTCGAACAGCTTCGGGATCTTGAACGCCTCCAGGTACTTGGCCATATGCGCCCTCAGCGCGGCATTGTCGAGCGTGTCGCCCTTTTCAAGCACGACGTTCAGCTTCGGCACGCAGCCGCCCATCCTGTCCTCGACGGCAAAGCACGCGCAGTCGGCGATGCCGGGGAAGCGCAGCACCACGTCCTCGACCTCCGTGGGCGCGATCTTCAGGCCGCCGATGCTGATGACGTCGCCCCTGCGGCCGAGCATGAACACGAAGCCCTGCTCGTCGATATAGCCGATGTCGTTGGTATAGACGACGCCGTCGCGCAGCACGCCCCGGGTCAGCTCCGGCTCGTTGTAATACCCCTGCATCGTCACCGGACCGCTGATGGCGATCAGGCCCTGGCGCTCCTTCGACGACTGGATCTCGTTGCGATCGTCATCGACGATGAAGATGTGCGCGTTGCGATTGGGCTTGCCGACGCAGCTGATCAGGCCCCTGTGCCTGGAATAGTCGTACATGCTCACGCAGCCGGCCTCGCTGGAGCCGTAGGCGAAGTACAGCCGGGTATCCGGCAGGATCTGACAGAGCTTTTCCTTGTCCGCCTCCGGGAAGGCCGCGGAGCCCGTGTGGATGTGATGGAGCTGGCCGGAATACTTGGCCAGTTCCTTGGCCGACAGCATCAGCAGCATCCGCACGGCCGCGGGCGGCATCAGTATGGAGGTGACGCCGTACTTTTCGATGCAGGCGTAGAACCGCTTGATATTGGTATAGCCGTCCAGCAGCACCACCGTCGTTCCGGTCAGCATGCTGACGTAGAGCTTGCGGATGGCGGAAGCGTGATTGATCGGAGCGGGCACGAGGTACACGTTGTTCTCGGGGATCTCGGCGCCGTACTGAACGTTCTCGGTCACCGCGACCACGGACCGATGGGACTCCATCACGCCCTTGGACTTGCCGGTCGTGCCGGTGGTAAACAATATGTCGCAGGTCATGTCCGGCGTCGGGAAGTCAAATTCCATGCCGTCCGCATAGTTTTCGACCGCGATCCTGCGAACATCGTCCGAGGAGATGCTGTGAACCCCGGCTTTGGACTGCAGGTTGGAGATCACCATCACCGCGGACAGCTGCCGCACCACATCGTCAAGCCCCTCGGCGCCGATGGTCTTCTCCAGGGGCACCTGCACGTTGCCGGAAAGATGAATCGCGAACGCCGCCACCGCGAACCAGATCGTAGGCGCGGACTTTACGACGATCCTGGAACCCTTTTCAAACCCAAAGGACTTGATGTATGCCGCAAGGCCCTGCACCTCGCGCCAAAGCTGCGCGTAGGTTATCTTTTCGTCATCGGCAATCACCGCCACCCGATCCGGGCGCTGCATCGCGTTGTCTCTGATCGCGCTGACTATCGAATCTACCATTGATACCGCCACCTTCATTCCAAATTGTGCAGTATATAATCTACACATTATGATAATTATAACGAATAAACAGTTTTATGCTGTTGCGTTACAGAAAAACCTGTGTAAAAACACTGTGACTGCGGTATGGAGCCCGCCGGAGCGCGCCGTCCCGGCCCTCACAGCCCCAGGTAGCGGTTCCAGAATTCCCGGGAGGTGAGCTTCGGCCGGGCCTGACGGTAGGCCTCGCTGACGCGGGCGTACTCGGCCTTCAGCCGCTTCTGCAGGCGCCGGCTGGTCTTCAGCGCGGCCAGCATGCGGGAGCGGTCGTACTTGGTGATAAAGCCCCGGTTGCCGCTGATGTCGTAGTTCAGCACCTGGCTCTTGCCGGCAAAATCCTTCGTGCTGCACAGGGCCGCATCCACGACGCCCGTCCCGTGGCGGGGCAGCAGGTGCTTGTTCAGCGTGATGTAGCGCACCAGCTTGTGGCGGATCCGCTCGTTCGTGTCCAGGCTCTTGAGGTATTTGATCTCGTCGAACTGAACGGGCAGCTCGTGCATCGGCCTGAACTTGTCCGCCGAGGCCATCAGCTCCTTGTGCAGCGCCTCGCCGTCGGTCTCCAGCAGGAATTCCGGGCCCTTGCAGAAGTCCTCCGCGGCGCGGAAGAGCAGGTCGCAGTTGTTGTAGCGGTACCGGCCCAGGTTGGAGCGGATCATGCTCTTGAGCAGCGCCGCGGCGTCCTTGCCGGTGAAGCCGGGCCGGTGGAGGGAATTGACGATCAGCGCGTTGCGCATATGGTAGTATTCCATGCCGGAGGAATACTTGTACTCAAACGGCTCGTGCCACAGGCAGATGCCGCTCATGTCGATGATGTCCGAGCCCGTGCGCAGCCCGTACTCCACGTCGTCGTAGCGGATGAATATGGGCATCGGCAGATTCTCGTTGGAGATCTTGGTCATCGGGATGCAGCTGTACCACCAGGCGTTGTAGGTGGGCGACTGATCGTTCTCATTGCGCAGGATGTGCTCCGGCTGGGTCAGGTCGTAGTTGTCCTTGCAGGGATGCACGAAGCTGCCGTCCCACCAGCCGCCGCACTCGTGCTGGATCGACCGGTTGTCCAGCCGCAGCATGGCGCCGGCCACGGTCTTGCCCGCGTATTCCGGCTTGATGAACTGCAGCAGCCGGTAGGTGCGCACCAGGGCGTCGGTGTTGATCAGCACGTCGTCGTCCATCAGCAGCGCGTGGCTGAACGGGCGCTTTGCCTGCATGTTCAGTATCTCGATCATGCCGCGGGAGAAGCCGCCCGCGCCGCCCACGTTCTTGTTGGGGAAGATGTGCACCCGGTCGCTGCTCAGGCGGTCGATGTCCAGGGTCTTGCCGTTGTCGGAGATGAACACGTCCAAATGGCCGTGCACCGGGCTGTCGGGGTTGTCGATGATCTCCCGGTTCAGCAGGGCGATGTTGCGCTGTACGAAGGCCTCCCGGCGGAAGGTACAGATGTCGACGGCCAGGTTCACGTCGTTCAGCGTGGACTCGTCCACATCGGTGACGTACCGGCCGCCGTAGAAGACGTTGCCGTCCTCCTCCAGCGTGTCCAGCCGGAAGCACACCATGCCCCGGTTCATGTCGCTCAGGGGAATGTCGAACTCGAAGACGGTGCGCTCCCCGGCGGTGCAGATGCGCTCGGTGAACGCGTTGGTGAAGGGCGTGCTGTGCATGTGGTAGGCGTGGGCCACCCGCACGTGAAAGCGCCCCTTCAGCTCCAGCTGCAGCTTCAGGTTGTTCAGCCGGGTGTATTTGGTCCACTTGGCGATGGGAAAGCTGTTGAAATAGGTGTCGAACACCAGGTACTGCCAGCTCTGCATGTGGACCGCGCGCTCCTCGGGCGCGTAGTAGGCCCTGCGGTCGGAGGTGGGATCGTAGCGGTCCTGGTCCGCGTGCCAGTATTCAAACCCCTCCGTCACCATAAAGCGCGAGCCGACCATTCTGAAATACATGTCATAGTTGGCGCAGGTATCAAAATTCGGAAAAAGCAATTCCTGTATGATCATATCCACTACCCCTTCCGCTCCATACTCTGTATATAGGCGTCGCATACGGCTTCCGCCGGACCGTCCTGCACGATGTGGCCGTGGTCCAGCCAGATGGCCCGCTTGCACAGCTTCTTCACCTGATCCGCGTCATGGGAGACGAACAGCAGCGTGGTCCCCGCCGCCAGCATCTGCTCCATGCGGCGATGGCACTTCTGCTGGAAGCTGTAATCGCCGACGGACAGGATCTCGTCCACCACCAGTATGTCGGCCTTCACCTGGGTGGCGATGGAAAAGCCCAGGCGGGCGATCATACCGGAGGAATAGCTCCTGACCGGCACGTCCACAAATTCGATCAGCTCCGCGAAGTCGATGATCGCGTCGTAGTTCTTCTCCATGTCCTGGCGGGAGTGGCCCAGCAGCGCGCCGTTGAGGAACACGTTCTCCCGGGCGGTCAGGTCCACGTCGAAGCCCGCGCCCAGCTCGATCAGCGGCGCGATGGTGCCCCGCACGGCCACGGCGCCCCGGGTGGGCTGCATCACGCCGGCGATGATCTTCAGCATCGTGCTCTTGCCGCTGCCGTTGGCGCCGATCAGCGCCACGGCCTCCCCCGGCTCAATGGCGAAGCTGACCCCCTTCAGGGCGTAGAACTCCGAAAACTTCAGCTTGCGCTGGACCATCTTCAGGAAGTATTCCTTGATCGTGTCCGTCTTCTCGCGCTCGATGATGAAGCGCATGTAGACGTCGTTGACGTTGATGATATCGCTCATAGACGCTCCAAAGCCCTAAATGTAGTAGATGAAGTCATCCTGCAGCCGGCTGAACACGAACGCGCCCACCGCGAACATGGCGGCGGCCATCAGCGCGCCCAGGCCCCACATGCCGATGCCGGGCACGCGGCCGTACAGCACCAGCTCGCGCAGCAGGTGGATGAATATGTACAGCGGGTTCAGGCGGATGAGGGCGGCCACCTCGTTGGGCACCGCCTCGATGGGATAGAAGATCGGCGTGGCGTACATCCACGCCATGGTCAGCACGCCGTACAGGTGGGTCACGTCCCTGAACTTCACCGACAGCGCCGACAGGATCATGCCCACGCCGCAGGAGAACACCAGCAGGTACAGAAGCGGGATCCAGAACACCAGTATCGACACGTGGAACTGCACCCGGGTCACCAGCATGACGATGACGATGGCCACCAGGCTGAACGAGGTGGTCACAAAGCAGGAGATGACCCTGGAGATGGGAAAGATGTACTTGGGCACGTAGATCTTCTTGATGAGCATGCCGTTGTCGATGACGGCGTACATCGCCTTGTTGGTGGCCTCGTTGAAGAAGTTGAACATCGTCTGGCCGCAGATCAGGTACAGGGCGTAGTTTTCGATGTCAAAGCGGAACATGTAGGAGAACACGACGACCATGACGGTCATCATCATCAGCGGGTTCAGCAGGCTCCACAGGTAGCCCAATATGCTGCGCCTGTACTTCAGCCGCAGGTCCCGCTTCACCAGTTCGCCCGTCAGCGATATGTAGTTGTCCGCGCGCTTTCGCTCTACGTTCAGGCTCAAATCGGTCCTGACCTTTCCTCCGGCCGGGGGCCGGACACGGCTTTGCCGTTTATATACATATACACAGAAATTATACAATAGTTTGTAGGCCGGGTCAACCGATTTCGTGTTTTTTTATGGATTCTTCCCGGTCATTTGACACAAATTGGAAGCGCTTTCGCCCGGCCATCCGGCAAAACAGTTGACTTGGCGGGCGTAAGGCGATATAATGGAGTCAATCCCACGGCGCGCGCCGCTTCCCGGAGAATCGGCGGCGCGCCTGCAAAAGGCGGTGAAACCCATGCGCTCCCACACGGCGGCGCCATGGCGCGTCATCTACATCGCCCGCGGCGAAAAACAGGCCTGCCAGATCGAGGATATGCTGCGGGGCGCCGGCTTCATGATGGAGCGCACGTCGCTCGAAGGGGCGGACGCGCGCTCGGAAGACATCGAGATCAAGGTTCTGGAGTCCGAAGCGGAGGAAGCCAGAATGTTCCTGATGGAGCAGGGCCTGTGACATACCGCCTATGACTGAGCAGATCACCATCACCGGCGTCGGCTCCCAGCTGCAGGGGGTCGGCAGGCTCGCCGACGGGCGCGCGGCCTTCGTGCCGGGGGCCATACCCGGCGAGCGCGTGAGCATCCACATCGAGCGTGAAAAGGGGCGCTTCTGCGAAGCGTCTCTTTGTGCGGTTTTGGAGCCCTCGGCGGACCGCGCCGTCCCCGCCTGCCCCCACGTCCCCGCCTGCGGCGGCTGCCAGGGGCGGCACATGCGCTACGGGCGCACGCTGCTGTTAAAGCGCCAGATCGTCATCGACGCCCTGAGCCGCATCGGCGGCATCGGGGCGCCAAACGTGTTGGAAGCCCTGGGCTGCGCCGACCCGGAGCGCACCCGCAACAAGGCGGAATACCCCGTCGCGGCGCAGGGCGGCGTTCCCGTGATCGGCGCCTTTGCCGGGGGCGGGCACGACGTCATCCCGCTGGACGACTGCCTGCTGCAGCGGCCCCAGAGCGTGCGCGCACTGCGCTGGCTGTCCGAGCGGCTGGGCGGCCTCGAGTGGGCCGGACATCTGCGGTATCTGGTGACCCGGGTGAACCGCGCGGGCGAGCTGATGCTGATCTTCTGCGCCGACGCCCCGATTCGGGACGCGCTGCGCCGCCTCTCCCCCGCCCTGCGCGCCGACTTGCCCGAGCTGAAGTCGCTGTACCTGTGCCATCTGAA